>JAYWCQ010000261.1:0-13414 GCA_043780435.1 Polaromonas sp. | reverse complement strand
GGCACGCCGTTCGATCATCGCAGGCAGAACGGCCTGGAACAATCGCGGAAGTGGATGAACAAGAGCCTCGAATGTGTCGTTCCACTCTTCTTCAGACACTAGCGTCACCTCGGTCGTTGGCGCCGGAATGGCCAAATTGACAACCAGAATGTCGACGCGTTCAGCGGCCGCGACCAGGGAGGCTACCGCGCCAGCGCTCAGCAACGGCTCTGTACTTGCGATGACGGTGGCGCCATGCAAAGCGAAAACCTCGCACAGGGCAGGACCCATGAACGCGTGCGCGTGGGTGACGAGAACGCGCTTGTCTTGAAGGCTGTGAGTCTGCATGAATGCTCCTAGGTTAACTGGGTGGTCTGCGCCGGCGCTCTTACGTGTTGTTAGAAGTCATCGCACCAACATTGGCACTATGGCCACAATGAGAGACAGCAGGATTGAAATTGAAATGGCGGCAATGACCAGTCTTCGCGCCTTCTCCCGCTCGGCGGCAGCATTCAATTCTGCCTGATTCAATGTGGTGACAACCTGCTTGAGTTGGGCGGCAAGCTCTTTGATCTGCTCTGTGTTACTTGAGGATGCCGCTTGAAGTTCGGATATCAGCTGATTGATCAGGTCTGTTTGACTCGGCAGTGACTCGAGCTTCTTTCGAGTAAATAGTGGCTTCGCCACGCCAACTATGGTGTCGAGGTTGGCAAGAACTAATTTACCGGCTGCTAGCCACGTCACTGCCATAGATGACCTCTAAGTTGATGGCTTGCAGCCGGTATACAGTTTGAATGATCCGTCATAACAACTCCAGGACAACTAACATACCGGTTTTTACGTCAACCCGACTGCTGGATCTGTTACGTGAACAAATTCGCTACCTGCACTATAGCCTACGAACGGTGGATGCATACGTGTATTGGGTGACACGTTTCAATAAAACATAATACTTGCTATAAATAATATAGCTTATTAGGAAAAAAATACGCGAATATCGTCACTTTATCAAAAATTTAAGCGTCTAAACACCCGTTGACGTCCCCATCAAAAAAACATGCACGTAATGGCGTAAAAATAGATGGAAAAATGATTGTGAAAGTTTTTAAACCAGCGGATTCCCAGTTTTTAAATCTTTGAATCGCCCAAAATCGCGATCATCGCTGTACAGAACAGACACCCCGTTTTCAATGCAAATCGCGGCAATCCGAGCATCATGAAACTGACCACCTTGCAATTTGGCTTTGCGCGTTAACTCCGACAAAACACGCCAATGCTGAGCACTGCTGTGCAACACATGCACTTGCGGCGAAGCCAGCCAAGCTTCAACTTGAGCCAGTGCTTGCTCATAAGTACTTATTGGGTTGAATATCTTAGGGTTTGTTACAAACGCAAGAAACTCATGCAAACAACTGACGGGAATGCCCCACGCCTGCTTGCCCTCAGTCAAAGATTTGATGCAGTCATACGCTTGCGTAAAAAACACCGATTCAGCACGGTGCGCGTAAACCAATATATTGGTGTCAACGGCAATCATTTGATGCTGTCAACTTAGCGCAGGTTAGATGATAGGTGATCGTCTTCCAAATGTTGCTGCTTGCGAGGGTCTGAAATCAACATCTCCCCACCGCGTACGCTTGCATCTTTGAGCTTGAAGGCTAGTTTTGCATTAGTCCGCGCATCGTTCAACACGCGCCGCAAGCCCTCTTCCACCAAGGCACGCATGGTGGTTTGACTTTTGCTGGCGAGCACTTTAGCTGAGTGAAACAGCGCGTCTGACAATTCAATGGTGGATTTCATATGGGTACCCATATTTATTGATATGGGTATTTTTATCCGGTGCGCAACTGATGTCAACTAGCCGTTTTAATATGGCTATCGTTTGAATTAATTAAGTGGCAGCCCAAGTTTTTAAAACCGCACTTTAAACGTCGCAAACAGCGCCGCGCTGACTTTTGCCATTTTCGGCACAGCGTACAAATCTATGCCAACAAGCTGCGTTTCTACAGACGCCAAAGGCAACAGCACCGGTGTGATGACCGCCTCTTTGTAGCCCGTAATCAGCACAGCTTGCAGGCCCAATTTGAGGGGGCCGTAGCTGTAAGGCAGCCATTGTGCGCCGGCGTAAACGCTGTTGCGGTTGTTGCTGTTGATGTACGCGCCCGCCGTCAAACGGGTGTTTTCTAAGCCTGTCAGCTCTGCAAACCACGGCGATTGCCACTGCAGGGCCAAGCCAGGGTTGTCTTCTCGGAAACCGCAGGTTCTGCAGCTGTGGTGCGCAACGCCGCCTAAGACCAGCCATGGATTCTCGGAAACAGCTTCATTTCTTGCCTTAACATCGATGTTAACCGACGTATTTACTAATTGTTGCGCTATTGAATTTGTAGTAAAAAGTGAAGCTAAAAGTGCAATAGAACCTGCAGATGCCATCCAATATTGTTTCATAAGCTGTCTCAAAATCATTCCCAAACCAGCAAAGCATCGCGCCCATCGACCGCCAAAGTCACTTTTTCGCCAAACGGCAGCATTACCTTGGTTGCCACATGGCCCATGGGCAAGCCCGTCAAAACAGGGCATTTCACTTGCGTGCGTAGCCAGTCAACCACGCTTTGCAGCTTGTAGCCTTTGTCGGCCTGCGGGAACAGTGTGTAATTGGTAAATTGGCCAAAAATAATGGCTTTTTGCTTGCCCAAAACGCCAGCATGCAGCAGCTGCGTCAAATTCCGCTCGATGCGGTAGGGGTGCTCGGCCACGTCTTCGATGAACAAGATGCCGCTTTTGTCGGTCGCCGCAGCTGGCAAATACGGTGTGCCGACCACGCTGGTCAACACACTCAGGTTACCGCCCCACAGCGTGGCGTTAGGGATATTAAAACTGCTATGTAAATTGCTTTTTACAGGATCTTTTTGGCCTATATTTTTGCTTGTAGCTGGCGTATTTATTGCCTGAACAGCTATTTTATTAATAGCATTTTTGACCTTTTCAACTGGCATTCGCCACCCTGCCCCCTCGCCCTGCCCGACCAGTAAATCGTCAAAACACGCTTCCATGATGCAATCAGGCGAGCCGTCTTTCTCCACAATCTGCCCAAAATCGCCACACAACGACGGTCCCGCCCAGCTGCTTGTGCCGGTTTTGGCCAACAGTGCGCATTGAAACGCCGTGAAGTCGCTGTAACCTACAAAAAGTGTGCCCTGCCCTTTGCTGGGATTGATGGCTTTCGCCACGGCTTTGTAGTCAATGCCGCCCAAAATCCGGCTGATGCCGTAGCCGCCGCGCGAGGTCAGCGCCACATCTGCGCCGCTGGCTGCTGCGCGGCTGTAGGCTGCGATGCGGGTGGCGTCATCCCCCGCAAAGCGCAAATGCCCTGTCAAAGCATCGGGGTCGATTTCAACCTCGTGCCCCAAGTTTTCGAGCCGCTTGATGCCGCGTTTGAACGCTGCTTTGTCGATCACGCGGCTGGAGGGGGAATAAACGTATATATGGCTCATAGCTTGTGATAATCTAAAATAAAATGCTAAAAATGTCTTTAGCCGACGTATTTATTGCCTAAGGTGCTATAAATAGTGTAACAAATAGCATTGAATTTAGCGTGAAATTCATTTGAAGACATGGACGGCAAGTTTAGCAACCTCTTCGCCATGCTCTTGCACAAAATGCCCTGCATCGTCCAAAACCATGGGTTCTGGGCAACCGTTGATCAACTGTTGCAGCCCATGCATAGGCTCCAAACCCAACACGGGGTCTTGCGCGCCTACGGCCATGAGGGTGGGACTATCCCACTCGTTTATCCAAAAATCCCTGGCTTTGCGGGACACTTCTGCGCCGTCTGCTTGCGGCACGTCCGGCACCATGGGCGGAAAAGCACGGGTGGCAGCGCGGAAGCCTTTTTCAGGGAATGGCACCATGTAAGCCGCGCATTCAGCAGGGCTCATCTGCGGGTTACCGCGTGCGAAGAGTTTGTCGATTTTGAATTCTGGATTTTTCCGGCACATCTCGCGCCAGTCTTGAAAACCTTGGCTCAAAGGCGTATCGCCCGTGCCCAAAGCGGTGTTCATCACCAGTAAGCCCTTGATCCTATTCGATTTTTTATAAAACTCATGCGGCAGCGTCAAACCTAAAATTCCGCCCCAGTCTTGCACCACCAGCACGATGTTTTGCAAATCTAGGCGTTCAATCAACTCAATCAGCACCTGCCTATGCCAGGTGAAGGTGTGAAAAGCATCTTTTTTCGGCTTGTCGCTCTTGCCAAAACCGATCAAATCTGGCGCAACTACCCTACTGCCGCTTTCCAAGAAACTTGGAATCATCTTGCGGTATAAATAACTCCAAGCGGGGTTGCCGTGCAGGCACAGGTAGGTGGTTTGACCAAAGGCTTCAATGGCAACATCCACCTCGCCTTCGTCCAAATAATGCAACCGCAAACCCTCTAGTGCGGGTAAATTGCTGACGTAATGCGGTTGCCACGGGTAGCCGGGCAGATTGTCAAAAGCCGCATCCGGCGTGCGCAAGGCATCGCTGCGCAGCGGGTGCTTCAGCTTGGCTTTTTGCTTGATGATCTCGCGCTTTTCTTGAAAAAAGCCCTGCAACATCACGCTCGCTTGATCCGCCAGCACGCCACCTTCCACCTCAGTTTGATGGTTCAACGCGATGTTGTTGAACAAATTGGTGACAGAGCCTGCAGTGCCCGTTTTCGTATCGGTCGCACCAAAAACAACGCGTTTCAGGCGCGCATGCAGCATCGCGCCCGCGCACATGGCGCAGGGCTCCAGCGTCACAAACAGCTCGCAGCCTTCTAATCGGTAGTTACCCAAAGCTTTCGCCGCAGCACGTAAAGCCACAATTTCGGCATGCGCGGTTGGGTCGTGGTCGGTAATCGGTGAGTTGCGCCCCACGGCAATCACCACACCATCTTTCACCACCACGGCCCCCACAGGCACCTCGCCCTTGGCGGCGGCAGCCTGCGCCTCTTTCAGGGCAAGTGCCATGAACGTCTCATCTTCGATGTCTTTGGAAACTAAGTACATGCGGCTAATGTTACAGCCAAAAATCCGTTCGGGCTGAGCTTGTCAAAGCCTATCTACCGAATGAATTACCCTTCGACAGGCTCAGGGCGTACGGTAAAACTTACTTGAAGGCATTCGGAAAAAACAACTGTTCCCCACCAATCTTGTAGCTGGCAATCACGGCCTGTCCTACGTTTGACACCACCCAATCGACAAACTTTTGCCCCTCAGTGACCTTGGTTTGCGGGTGTTTGGCGGGGTTGACAAGCATCACGCCGTATTGGTTGAACAAGCGGTTGTCGCCTTCGACCAGCACAGCCAAATCGGCACGGTTTTTGAAGCTCAGCCAGGTGCCACGGTCGGCCAGCACGTAAGCGCCCAGGCTAGACGCCATGTTCAACGCGGGGCCCATGCCGCAACCGCATTCTTTGTAGCCTGATCCCTTGTTGTCTACAGTCGCAGACTTCCAATAGCGCAATTCCGCCGCGTGGGTGCCGCTTTTATCACCGCGTGATATGAAGTTACCATTGCCAGCGGCCACCTTTTTCAGCGCGTCAATGATGTCTTTGCCTTTGACCTTGGCCGGGTCAGCCGCTGGGCCAATCAGCACAAAGTCGTTGTACATCACGGGGAAACGCCTCACCGCAAAGCCATCGGCCACGATTTTTTCTTCAGCCGCTTGGTCATGCACAAACAGCACATCCGCATCGCCGCGTCTACCCATGTCCAGCGCCTGGCCGGTGCCCAAAGCGACGACTTTGACATCAATACCGCTGGCTTTTTTAAACTCGGGCAACAAGTAGCTGAACAGGCCGGATTGCTCCGTCGAGGTTGTTGACGCAACCACGATAGATTGCGCTTGGACAGGGTTAATTACTACTAAATTAATAGCAATATAGGCAATAAATACGCCGGCTATATGCTTAAATGAAGACTTAATTTGCATGATTTATGAAGTTTAATGAGTAATGTGAAGAAGATGCGTAAAGATGCGCAAAGTTGCGGTATCGTAGCGACTAATCCATTTTCCAGCGATATGAAACGCCATGCATAGGCTACAACTCCACTACACCCTCAGCCAAAACGTCGAGAGAAGCGCCAGCCCAGCCACGGTGCGCAACCCCTTGATTGATTTGCTGCAAGCCGTTTCCACCCAAGGCTCGATTTCAGCGGGTGCGCGGCAGCTTGGGCTGTCGTACCGCCATGTGTGGGGGGAACTGAAGCGCTGGGAGACTGAGCTGGGCGATGAATTGCTGATTTGGGAAAAAGGCCAATCTGCCCGTTTGAGCGAATTTGGCAGCAAGCTGATGTGGGCCGAGCGCCAAGCGCAGGCGCGACTGGCACCGCAAATTGAAGCCCTGCGCGCCGAGCTAGAACGCTCGTTTGCCGTGGCTTTTGACGATGCCAGCCACGTCGTCACCCTGTACGCGAGCCACGACGATGCATTGAGCCAACTGCGCGAGGCAGCTTTGCCGCAACTTCACTTAGACATCCGCTTCACCGGCAGCGTAGACGCCATTCGCGCGTTGAACGAAGGTCGTTGTGTGATGGCGGGGTTTCATACGCTGGAAAATAGGGGCAAAGACACACCAACCGAGCGTATTTACAAGCCACTGTTGAAGCCTGGGCTGCACAAAATCATAGGCTTTGCCAGCCGCACCCAGGGTTTGATGGTCGCGCCTGACAATCCGTTGAATGTGAGCGGATTGGTAGATTTAACGCTAGAAAAAAAAGGCAAACCCATCCGCTTCGCCAACCGCGCGCTGGGTACGGGCACCCGCGTCGTATTGGACGAATTATTAGCAACTGCAGGGCTAAACGCATCAGATATCAATGGCTACGACCACACCGAGCCGTCGCACGCGGCAGTCGCCCACGCCGTACTGTCAGGCCAGGCAGACGCCGGCTTGGGCATTGAAGCCGCCGCGGTGCAAGCGGGTTTGGGCTTTGTACCGTTGGTCAAAGAAAACTACCACTTGGTTTGCCTTAAATCCGCCTTAGAGCAAACGGGTATTGTTGCGCTGCAGTCCTTGTTGCAAACACCACAATGGCAGGCGGCGATTACAGCCATTCCTGGCTACAGCGCCCTGCGAAGCGGCGAGGTGTTGTCGCTGCGCAAGGTGCTGCCGTGGTGGGATTTGCCGGAGAAATGATTCAAGGTGATCAAGACATCGGCTTGGAAATCCGCACTTTGACGGGTTTACCTTCGATGATGTTTTCCGTTTTTAGCACAGCGGCTTTGAGCGGCAGCGCGGTGAATGCGACGGTATGCGCTTGACCAGTCAGCACTCAGTGGGGAGCGGATGGGGCGAGCTTTAGTGTTTGCCAGAGCCCGACATCAACTTGTCTGTGTATGCAATGGCCATGGCAGACAGCAAAAATACAACGTGAATAATCGTTTGGTACATCAGCACTTGCTCTGTGTAATTGGCCGCATTGATAAAGGTTTTGAGCAAATGGATAGATGAAATACCAATGATGGCCGTTGCTAGTTTTACCTTCAAAACACTGGCATTCACGTGTGACAGCCACTCAGGCTGGTCTGGGTGATCTTGTAAATTCATACGGCTGACAAAAGTTTCGTAACCGCCGACGATGACCATGATCAACAAATTAGAGATCATCACCACGTCAATCAACGCCAGAACCACGAGCATGATGATGGTCTCATTGAGCGTCGTGACTGGCACATCGGATTTATAGCCTATGCTGGTGACCAAAGCCACAACATCTGGCTGGCTGCCAAAAGCGGCGAATACAAGGTGATATAACTCGATGAAGAAATGCCAAACGTAAACACCTTGTGCCAAGATCAAACCCAGATAAAGCGGCATTTGCAGCCAACGGCTGGCAAATATCATGTTTGGTAGAAATTGCAGTTTGGAAACGTGGGTGTTGGATGATGCTTGTTTAGGTGTAGTCATAAAAGTAGTGTATCGAGATAGCGTGTGGATTTTATGACAGTTATGAGCCGTTCTGATGCGCCTGTAAGTTTCGTCTCAGTCAGACCTTTGTAAGTACAAACCCTCACATTACGCATATTCTTGATACAGAACAAACAAAACCAAGCTCTGTAGAGTAAATTCAAGAGTAATTTAAACTAGTTTATAACCTTACTGGAGACAAAGACCCATGAGCGCACCTTCCTCAGCTATTGAATCTAACTTGGTCGAAAATCGCGTTTTCTTCCCGACCGAAGCACAGCAAAAAAATGCCCGTATTTCTGGCATGGAAGGCTACAACGCTTTGTGCGCCGAAGCCGAGAAGGATTTTGAAGGTTTTTGGGCGCGCTTGGCACGTGAAAACGTGATGTGGAACAAGCCTTTCACCAAGACTTTGGACGAATCCAACGCACCGTTTTACAAATGGTTTGACGATGGCGAGTTGAACGCTTCTGCCAATTGCTTGGACAAGCACATGGGCACGCCCGTTGAAAATAAAACGGCGGTGATTTTTGAAGGTGACGACGGCAAAGTTACCAAAACGACTTACAAAGAACTTCTCGCCCGCGTGAGCCAGTTTGCCAACGCGCTCAAAGCCGATGGCATCCAAAAAGGCGACCGCGTGTTGATCTACATGCCGATGACGCTGGAAGGCGTGATCGCCATGCAAGCCTGCGCCCGCATTGGTGCAACGCACAGCGTGGTGTTTGGCGGCTTCTCAGCCAAGGCTTTGCAAGAGCGCATCATTGATGCTGGCGCTGTGGCCGTCATCACCTCTAACTACCAATTGCGCGGTGGTAAAGAGCTGCCACTCAAAGCGATTGTAGACGAGGGCTTGGCACTGGGCGGCTGCGAATCTATCAAAACCGTGTATGTGTACCAGCGCACAGCTACAGCTTGCAACATGGTCGCAGGCCGCGACAAAACGTTTGACCAAGCGATTGCTGGCCAAAGCGACGTGTGCGCACCTGTGCCTGTGGGCGCGGAGCACCCGTTGTTCATCTTGTACACCTCCGGTTCAACCGGTAAACCCAAAGGCGTGCAACACTCCACTGGCGGCTACTTACTGTGGGCGAAGCTGACCATGGATTGGACGTTTGACCTGCAACCGTCAGACATTTTCTGGTGCACGGCTGATATCGGCTGGATCACTGGCCACACCTATGTTGCCTACGGTCCCCTCGCCGCTGGCGCAACACAAATCATCTTCGAAGGCGTGCCAACCTACCCGAATGCTGGCCGTTTCTGGCAGATGATTGAGCGCCATAAGTGCACGATTTTCTACACCGCACCGACTGCCATTCGCTCCCTCATCAAAGCCGCGGAAGGCGACGCTGCCGTGCATCCTGACCGTTCAGACCTCTCCAGCTTGCGTATCTTGGGCAGCGTGGGTGAGCCTATCAACCCTGAAGCGTGGATGTGGTACTACAAAAACGTCGGTGGCGAGCGCTGCCCGATTGTGGACACCTTCTGGCAAACTGAAACTGGCGGCCACATGATGACGCCGCTTCCAGGCGCAACGCCACTGGTTCCAGGCAGCTGCACCTTGCCACTGCCTGGCATCATGGCGGCGATTGTGGACGAAGTGGGCAACGACATGCCCAACGGCTCTGGCGGCATGCTGGTTGTCAAACGCCCTTGGCCATCGATGATTCGCACGATTTGGAACGACCCAGAGCGCTTCAAATCAGCCTACTTCCCAGCTGAAATGGGTGGCACGATTTACTTGGCTGGTGACGGAGCTGTGCGTAGCGTAGACCGTGGCTACTTCCGCATCACCGGTCGCATTGACGATGTGTTGAACGTCTCTGGCCACCGCATGGGCACGATGGAAATCGAATCTGCCTTGGTCTCCTGCGCCCATTTGGTCGCCGAAGCTGCAGTTGTCGGTAGGCCTGACGATTTGACCGGTGAAGCGATTTGCGCCTTCGTCGTGCTGAAGCGCAGCCGTCCCGTCGGTGAAGAAGCCGTCAAAATCGCCAACGAGCTGCGCGCTTGGGTGGCGAAAGAGATTGGCCCCATCGCCAAACCCAAAGACATCCGCTTCGGTGACAATCTGCCCAAAACCCGCAGCGGAAAAATCATGCGCCGTTTGCTGCGCTCCATCGCCAAAGGTGAGGAAATCACACAAGATACGTCTACGTTGGAGAATCCAGCGATTTTGGTGCAGTTGGCCGAGAAGATTTAATTTGCAAGTTTTGCTGCATATTTCTTAATATATATCTTAATAAAAAAGGCCTGCTTGGAGTTATCCAAGCAGGCCTTTTTTCTGTGGTCAATGGCATTGGCAATATGACGGAAATCCTAGCCTTGACGTAGGTCTTAAGGGCGAAGTATGGTGATTTGAGCCGCTGCGTTTTGGCTTGCGTCGTAGGACATATAGGTTCCGGTAATGCCTACTATGGTGAACACGGATGAGCCTGATACCTTGTTAATAGCAGCGCTGGTTAATTGACAAGAACCGATACTTGTCGTGACGCAATTTGCTGTGCCTCCAGGGGAGAAGCTTCCACTGATGGTGGCGCCTTCAACCACCGAGCCTGAGCTTGTATTACGCACCGTCACAGTGGCGTTGGCTTTCCAGTTATTGCCGCTTTTAGTACCACTGCCCACGATGGACTTGACAGCCACGAATTGAACTTCAGGCTCTGTCGGGGCGCCAGCTGCCAGTGAATACACCAGTTTATTGGGTGAACCCGTGCCAGCAGAAGTCACCCTATTAAGCGTCGCATTGTTGCTCAAAAAAGCTACCACTGAAGCTGGCGTGGCACTTGGATTGGCGGCCAATGCCAACGCGGCAACACCGCTGACGTGCGGAGTCGCCATCGACGTGCCGCTGATGGTGTTGATGGCTGTGGCGCTGGTGTACCAAGCCGAAGTGATACTGCTACCGGGAGCAAAAATGTCAAGGCAGTTGCCAAAGTTTGAGTAAGAGGCGCGCACGTCGTCACTGGCGGTAGCACCAACTGTGATCGCACTAGGTGCGCGGGCTGGGGAGTAGTTGCAGGCATTGGCGTTGCTGTTGCCAGCAGCAACCACCATCGTCACGCCCTTACCCACAGCAGCTGTAACAGCCGCATCCACTGCATCTGAAGCGCCGCCGCCAAGCGACATGTTGGCCACGGCAGGTCGTAAAGTGCTTGCGGCCGTCCAATCAATACCAGCGATCACGCCACTCCAAGAGCCAGAGCCGGTGCAATTAAGGACGCGCACCGGAATGAGCGAAACGCCCTTGGCCACGCCATAGGTTGTGCCACCAACGGTACCCGCGACGTGCGTGCCGTGGCCGTTGCAGTCGTTGGTGCCGTTGCCGTCTGAAATCGAACTGTAGCCCGACAGCACACGACCGCTGAATTCGCTATGGTCAGCACGTATTCCCGTGTCGATGATGAAGGCGTGTACGCCTGTGCCGACGTAATTGAAGAAGTATTGGGTACTCAGTGGACGATCTACCTGATCGATACGGTCCAATCCCCAAGTGGTTTGATTTTGGGGTGAAGTTTGGTTGAGATGAACGGTCTGATCTTGCTCAATGAAGTCCACATTGGGGTTGTTTTGCAACGCTTGAATCGCTTGGGCGGGTAGTTGCGCAGCAAAGCCCTTGATGGTGTTTTTATAAGTGTGAAGCAATCGGCCACCCGAAGCACGCACAAGTGTTTGAGCCTCTGCGTCGGGATTTGCCACGTTGTCCTTGAACACCACGATATAGTGCTCCGAAATCGGCTTGGACGAGCCATAAGCATGCGTCGCTGGGGAGTTAGACCCTTGCGCTAGCGCGCTCGCTGAATGCAAAACGAGGACTGCAGTTGTAAGGTAGGTTGCTAGGCAACGAATGTTAAAACCCATCAGTGTCTCCTTAGGTGAACTAAATTTTAGCACCCTAACCATTTTAATACCAATGTGTACAGTTAGCGCAGAAGTTGTAATGTCACCTCCTCCTTCCTTGTAAAAAGGAGGTTTGAGGCGGATGATAGGTTGCATTACTATATTATTCATAGCACCTCAGGCAATTAACACGGCAGCTACATCTATATGTGACCATTTTTTGTGGCATTTCGACAAGGTTTATAATCGAACCATGTCAAACCTCAACAAAAGCCCCAACCCCATCATCAACATCCACCCGTTAGGTGCCAGCCCGACACCATGGCCGACGATGGATCCGTTTTTGTTTTGCGTCTACCACGACGACAAATACCCGGCGGGTAACGGCAACTTGGCACCCAATGCCTCGTTGTCTGGACGCCAGATCGGGCAAGATTTCAGCGGTAAAGATGGCTGGAGCATGTACCACGGGCAGACGGTGCCGGGCTTTCCCTCGCATCCGCACAGGGGGTTTGAGACGGTCACCATTGTCCGCAAGGGGCTGATCGACCATTCTGACTCCCTAGGTGCAACCGCGCGATTCGGCGGTGGCGACACACAATGGCTGACGGCTGGTGGCGGCATTGTGCATTCTGAGATGTTTCCTCTGATTGACGCGACTAAGCCGAACCCGCTGGAATTGTTCCAAATTTGGCTGAATTTACCCGCGAAAAGCAAAATGGTGCCGGCGCATTTCACGATGCTGTGGAACGAGAAAATTGCTCGCCACACCGCTACAGATGCGAACGGTAAAACCGCTGAAATCGCGGTGATTGCGGGTTCTCTGATGGACAAGGTCGGTGCGAAAGCCTTGCCGCCGCCGCCAGACTCATGGGCATCTCGACCCGAGAGCGATTTGGCGATTTTGACGCTGAAACTCGCTCCAGGTGCGCGTTGGACCTTGCCGAGAGCCGCTAAGGAAGACACCAAGCGTCAACTTTACTGCTTCAAAGGCAGCCAAGTCACCGTGGCGGAGCAAGCCGTGGGTTATGTCATGGCCGAATTGCGTGGCGATGTGGACGTTGAAATTTTCAACGGTGGTAACGAGTTGGCCGAATTTTTGCTACTGCAAGCCCGCCCGATTGGCGAGCCCGTCGCGCAATATGGCCCCTTCGTCATGAACACCCAAACCGAAATCCGCCAAGCTATTAACGACTACCAACGCACCCAATTCGGCGGTTGGCCGTACAAAGACAGCGCACCCGTGCATGGCCGCGACCCCGCCCGCTTTGCGAAGCATGTGAGTGGCAAAGAAGAACGACCCATGGCTTAAATCAAGGCATCATCGACTTAGGCAAACTGAAATCTTTATCAGTCGCCAGTGTCCATAGTGCTAGCAGCACCACGATCAAACCAACCGCTACAGCGGCATACATCGCCTCTCGCACGTGGCTAAAAGCCAGCGCCCAAGGTGAGATGACCATCCACAGCCCGAGTATGGCTTCCGTCCATTCTTCCCAAGCTTTAGGTGCCAGCATCGCTCCCAATGCTGCTGCCACCAGTGCCAGACCGATGACTACGGCGTTCGACATAGCGAAAGTTTCTTCACTGAAACCGAGAATCCAAGGCGAAAGAACCAGCGCAACGCCCAAAACCGCGTTAACGGGATCCTGCCAATGCTTG
>JAYWCQ010000260.1:0-4212 GCA_043780435.1 Polaromonas sp. | reverse complement strand
AGATTTGATCGATACAGCGCATATTGTCTGCCCGTATTCAGCGGCAACCCGTGGCAACATTGAAGTGAGTGTTGCACTGGCGTAACACTGGCATTACAGATCGCGTAATACCTAGCGATCTGTCTCCAACGCAGCCTGCCTCGATTGTCGCGGCAGGCTGTTTCGCTTAGAGTGTGGCTATGAGCACACAGCAATTTTTAGTTCGTAAAGACAAACTCACACAAACCGAACTGCGCACACTGCCAGATGCGCCCGTGGCAGAAGGCCAAGTTCGTTGTCGGGTCGATCGTTTTGCTTTGACGTCCAACAACATCACCTACGCGGCCTTTGGTGACGCGATGCACTATTGGCGCTTTTACCCCACCGAGCAGGATGGTTGGGGCATCATCCCCGTGTGGGGTTTTGCCACGGTGGTGCAGTCGCTGCACCCAGGCGTGGCGGTGGGCGAAAAGCTGTACGGCTATTACCCCATGGCCAGCAGTGTGGTTCTGACACCCGTGAAATTGAATAAAGCCAGTTTTGTCGATGGTGCGGCTCACCGCGCCGCCTTGCACCCGGTTTACAACCAGTACCTACGCACCAGCAGCGACCCGTATTACAAAGCGGATACCGAAGATCTTCAGGCCTTGCTGCGGCCCTTGTTCATCACCTCGTGGTTGATTGATGATTTTTTTGACGACAACCAGTTCTTCGGCGCAAACACCGCCATGTTGTCCAGCGCGTCCAGCAAAACGGCTTACGGCACGGCGTTTCAACTCAAGCAAGGCAAAAATATCGAAGTCATCGGGCTAACTTCCGCGGCCAATCTGGCATTTTGCGAGAGTTTGGGCTGCTACCACCGCGTGTTAACGTATGAGCAGTTAGACCAAATAGCAGCAGACATCGCCTGTGTCTACGTCGATTTTGCGGGCAATGCCCAAGTGCGTAAAGACATCCACAGCCGATTCAGCAAGCTTGCTTACAGCTGTTCTATAGGTGGGACGCATGTTGAAAGCTTGGGCAGCGGCAAAGACTTGACAGGTCCGCGCCCGGTCTTGTTCTTTGCACCAGCGCAAATCAAAAAACGCATTGGCGTCTGGGGCGGCGCAGAGTTTTCCAAGCGACTGGTGTTGGCGTGGCAGGCTTTTACCCACACGGTGACGCATGCTTCGCCGCCTTGGCTGTCAACGCAACACCATGTCGGCGCAGACGCTGTGACGACTGCTTATGCACAAGTTTTGGGTGGCCGTGGGGATCCACGTGTGGGGCATATCTTGTCGTTGTGTTAGTTGCGTGGTTAGGCTGTTGAATTCGTAGGTTTGAGTTCACGTACTTCATCGCGCAAGCTTTTGACCTCAGCACGCAAATTGCCAATTTCGTGCATCAAATCGCGTTCAATTTGTCGCTCTTCGGTTTCCACAAACATGGCAGCCACCGAAGCCGTCACCAGCGACAGCACCGCCAGGCCAAGTAATACAACGACAACTGAAAATGCACGTGAGGCATGCGTGCTAGGCACAATATCGCCATAGCCTACCGTCGCGGCGGTGGTAAATGCCAGCCATAAGCCATCGCTGAAGGTGAGAGCACGTGGCTCCAAAAGCCAAAATCCAGCACCACCTAAACTTAAAATCAACAAGCAAAGTACGAGCGAGTAAAGTAAACCACGTCGTGTGATCAATTGTTTGCGGTTTTGCCAAGTTTTCATTTGTCCTACTGTAACCAGTCCGATGGCTGAATGCTTGACTTGTAGCAAGAAGGCGAATCAAGGTAGACTGCACGCTGACAGTCAGATTCATCATGCAGGATAGTCAGGGGAAGATCCACAAAAACAAAAGGTAGCCGGCATGAAAATGGCTTTTTTGTCAGACGTTCACGCTAATATCCAAGCGTTTGACGCTTGCTTGGAGCATGCGAAGGCGCAAGGTGCTCAACAATTCGCGCTGCTTGGTGATTTTGTTGGTTATGGCGCTGACCCTGTGGCGGTTGTTCGGCAAGTGCAAACCTTGGTTGCTGAAGGTGCCTGGGCTGTCAAAGGCAATCATGATGCCATGGCAGTATCTCCACCCGCACAGGTGAGCACTATCGGTGACAGCACAGCAGGATGGACGCATGCACAGCTCGACAACGAACAGCGAGAGTTTTTAGACAAACTACCGCTAACGCTGCAACACAACAAACTTTTGTTGGTGCATGCCAGTGCAAATGAGCCCGAGCTGTGGCGCTACGTGCTTGATGAACGATCTGCCGGTGCAAGTTTAGATGCCGCAGCACAATGGCCAGATGTTCGCTATGTATTTGGTGGCCATGTGCATGAGCAAACGCTGTATTACCGAGGGGCTGGCTCAAAATTGATGCGCTTCACCCCAACCTCGGGGGTGGCTGTGCCCCTGCCCAAACATCGCCATTGGTTGGCCACGATTGGCTCCGTTGGGCAACCCAGGGATGGCAATTCACAAGCCATGTACGCCGTGTTTGACACCGAAAAATGTAGGCTCACGTTTCACCGCGTGGCCTACGACCATGAGGCCGCGGCGGCAGCCATTCGGCAAGCCGGACTGCCAAGCTATTTTGCTGACAGACTGGAGCTGGGACGATGAAGTTACTGCTAAGCGGCACCCAATTGGATGGTTTCACCATCGATGCTTGCATCCATCACGGTAGCATGGCGCACATTTACAGCGTGCATTACACAGAGGGAAACGCTAGCGCCGCGATTGATCCGGGCTTTCCTATGCTCATGAAAGTCCCTCGCATGACGCCTGGTGACGGTGCTGAAACCATTGTCAGCTTTGAGGTCGAACAACAAATCATGCAAGAACTGACGGGTTCGCATGTGCCAAGATTTGTGGCGGCGGGCGACTTGGAGCACATGCCCTATTTGGTGATGGAGCATGTGGCTGGCCAAGTTTTGCAAGATTGGCTAGATGCGCCAAAACTTCCAGAGGTCGATGCATTGGTGCGTTTGGGTTCGTCGTTGGCCTTGGCGGCACATAGTTTGCACCAGCAAAACACAGTCCATCTCGATTTGAAGCCGGGCAATGTCATTGTTCGGCCCAATGGTAGTGTGGTGTTGATCGATTTTGGCTTGTCGTGGCATGCACATTTTCCGGACTTGTTGGCGGAGGAGTTGCGCAAAGCCGTCGGCTCGCCCGCTTGGATTGCACCCGAACAAATTGTCGGTGTGCGGGGCGACTTGCGCAGCGATATCTTTGCGATCGGCGTGATGCTGTATCAGTTGGCGACGGGCGAGTTCCCGTTTGGCGAACCGCAGACTGCGGCTGGCATGCGGCAACGGCTTTGGATGGATCCGCCACCACCGCGCAAGTTGAAGCCAACGACACCACCTTGGTTGCAGGAAATCATCTTGTGCTGCTTAGAGCCTGCAGCCGCCAAACGTTACCCGTCAGCAGCGCATTTGGCGTTTGATCTGCGGCATCCTGAGCATGTCATCGTGACCGACAGGGGGCACAAAACGCAAAGCACAGGGTTTATAACGCATTTCAACCGCTGGCTGATAGCCGCAGGCATGTTCTACAAACCTAGCGCATTGCCTACACAGCTGCTATTAGAGGTGCCCATTGTGATGGTGGCTGTGCCGCAGAAAGACACGCAGGACGCCACGCTGTATGCACTGCGAAAAACGGTAGAGAATGCACTCGGTACCCGGCCTGGGGCAAGGCTGGCGTGTGTCACAGTGATTTCAGACATGGAAACTAATACTGTCAGCGATCACAACAGCGAAACCAGTGTGCACCGCAAGTACCTCGGCCGCTTGCGGCATTGGGCACAACCTTTGGACTTGTCTGGTCATCAAGCCTCGTATCATGTTTTGGAGTCGGGTGATGTGGCACAAGCCTTGGTGGACTATGCTGTGGGCAACCATGTCAGCGTCATCGTTTTAGGCGCTGCTGCCCACGGCTTGATGCTGCAACGTTGGGTTGCGACGGTTCCTATCAAGGTCGCCATGAATGCGCCTTGCACGGTGATATTGGTCAAGCAACCCCTGCCGTTTGCGTTGTTTAACGAAGCCACAGAGTCTTGAGTAGATTTATTTATTGCATCAATGACGGCAGCCACATACTCAGTTGCGGGAACGCAATCAACAATGCCAGTACCGCAACCATCACGACAGTGAATGGCCAGCAGCCACGGAAAATCTTGCCCAGCCCGACCTTGGGCAGCAGCGTGTTGATGACAAACATATTCATGCCCACGGGTGGTGAGATCAAG
>JAYWCQ010000259.1:0-26568 GCA_043780435.1 Polaromonas sp. | reverse complement strand
TTGCGCCGGATAAGGCGGCTTGGGATTGTGCTTTCTTGGCATTTCGGACTCCTTCTTTCATAACGATAAGGTGTCCGTCTAATCGGGTCAACTCCACTGGCGAAGCCGAAGGTCTAGCCACCCAACTCAAAGCAGATTTAAACCAGCTAGCGCGCAATGTGTCGCAGCTCAACCAAGAAGCCACAGAAACCACCGCCCGCAAAAGCACCCTCATCACCGCGCCCTACGCTGGCACCATCACCGCCTTTAACCTGCAAAACGGCCAAGCCGTGCAGGCGGGGCAAACCTTGGCGACGTTGGTGCGTACAGAAACCACATCTCCGATGCTCACCACAGAAAAAGTCAGGTTGAAAATCTCCGGCTACAAGATGACGACGTTACTTTCGACGCCAAAAAATACCGTTCGCCCTGAGCCTAACATTCCATCCGTTCGCCCTGAGCCTGTCGAAGGGTTCACCGCCAAAGCAGAGCCACAAGCCCCGCAATCCCTCCAAGCCCACCTCTACGCCCCCAGCCGCACCGCCGGCTTCCTCAAACCCGGCCAGTCCGTCTACATGCGCTACGCCGCCTACCCCTACCAAAAGTTCGGCCTACAAACCGGCCACATCACCGCCATATCCGCCACCCCCTTCTCCGCCAGCGAGCTACCCCCCAACATCGCCCAGCAGCTCATCGCGCAATCTGGCAGCAACGAAGCCCTCTTTCGCATCAACGTGCGGCTAGACCAGCAAACGATTACCAGCTACGGCGAGCCGCTGCAACTCAAAGCAGGGCTAACGCTAGAGGCCGATGTGCTGCAAGAACGCAGAAAGATATGGGAATGGGTGCTAGAGCCGCTGCTTGCGGCTAAGGCGCAATTGAAGGTTTTGAACTCGAATCCAAATAAAAATTAATAAAAGCATGAAGTATTTTCAAAAAATCCGCACCATCGTATTTTCAACTGAATTGCCTTTATGGAAATATTGCTTTCTGACATTTTGGATCTTTATCAGCGTATCGGTTATAGCCAATATTTTTATAAAAACATTAGCAGTATTTTTAACTATAAATTATGGACCTGAAGAAATTAAAACTAATTTATCGGTGATTGAATCAGTTGTTGTTAGCATAATCGTACCGTTTATAGAAACACTCCTTCTTGCGGTGTTTTTAATATTATTTAAAATAATATTAAAAAATAATATGTTTATAGCAATCATCATTGCAATAGTTGCCGGATTGACACATTCAAAACAAGATTGGACACATTTTTTTATATACGCGGCTATGTTTTATTTATTTGCACTATTTTATTTAACAAGGTCAAAAATTTCTTTTGCCAATGGATTTATAGCTGCTTTTGTTCCACATCTGTTAAACAATTCAATGATTGCTCTATTTGCATATTATGATATTTAAATCTAAATTATAAATTCTGTTTTTACGCATTTGGCAGTAAATTTTTTATAAATGCGGTATTTAGAAAGAGTAGTTATGAAAGAATTATCGATTGAAGATTTAGCAGAAGTCGCCGGTGGAGGAGCATTGACCACAGCTGGGAAATGGATGCTAAACCAACTTGCTGGCTGGGGATTTACGGAAGCAGTTGTCGAAGGCGTTAAATATGTAATGGACAATGAGGGCGGCTGGTTTACTCCTGGCGCTGCCAACGACGGTGGCGGTTCGTCTCCGTACGTTTGCGATGCTAACGGCTACTGCTATACCAATAATCAGTATAGCTGCTCTGCATAATAAATTTGCTTAAATAAAAATCCAAAGATGTGCACATCTTTGGATAATACAACTTTAATATTACCAATATGCATAGAATGATTAGTGGAGTACTGTCGTTTATTAGAAGCAGTCAAACATCACCGTACAATACTTCTAATGCTATACAAACGGCAGTCTTACAGGCATACGCAGCGCGCGTGAAACTAAGCAATGATACACATGGCGATACCGCACTACACATCAATCAACATATTCACAAACCAGCTCTCTCTGAAAACAGTGACTGCAAGCGCTTATGGCAGCAATATAGTTGAAAAACCTTGTGAGATAATATTGAATGAGCTTTTTAAGCATGCAAATATGTCCATGGCTAACATATTATTTGCCTGAGCAGCTATTTTAATAATAGCAATATACTAAAACAAGTACACATTAAATATTCTAAAATTACTATGCGAATTTTAAATTTTTTATACATTACTTCTGCATTAACGGTATTGGTTGGTTGTGTATCACCCATACAAACACCAGAAGAGGTTAGTAGAAATAATGACTTATTAGCTACTCAGATATTGCAATCAAAAAACAAGAGCAGTCAAACTATACAAAATAAATCTCTCGATAATACTCCAACCATACAAAGGGTATCAGGTATTTACTTTGGATTAGCACTCGATGGTGTATCGCCAGCTTTTGAGGGTGATATTAAGCGAGTACAAAATTTATTTTTTGACGAAATTGCTAAGGGTCCTAGCTTGCTACTCAGCAATTCCGAAACAAATGAACAAATATACCCACGTGCGGATTTCAGAACCATCCCAGAGGCAGCAAAGGCTGTAGGGAATTACCGTGTTGAGCCCGATATCGGGTTAACAACACCGGGCCTAAAAGTGGTAGTTGTTTCATCACACGGCAGAGAAAAGCACTTGCGACTACGTGTAGGAAAAAATCGGATCCAAGGCGAAGTAAGTGATGCTTACCTCTTGAAACTACTTGCTGATATTGATGGCTCAAGCAAAACTCCTACGCTGTTGATTATTTCAGCCTGCCACTCGGGCTCTTTTATTCCACTTCTTGCTGCGCCCAATAGAATTATCATGACGGCAGCAGCCAGTGATAAATTATCATTTGGCTGTGGCACAGATTCTAAAAATACGGCATTTACTGAACACTTACTAGATCAAAACATTGACACGAAATTATCATTGCACAATCTTTTTGATAGTGCTTTAAAACGTATTTCCGATTTTGAAATAAAAATGAAAATCGCAACCTCATCACCACAAATATCTGTGGGTGCAAATATGCAGAGATTGTATGAAGCACGCATTGAAGAGTGGGATAAAATTTTAACCAAAGAAAGAAAAGATTAAATACAAATAGTTAATTCCAAATTACTGTCCTATAAATGGCGGCAATACTCAATACCGAAATATACCAACCCCTGTCATTGCATCAATAGCGCAAGTATCCGCAAGAGCCCGAAACGTGATGCCTAGTAATGATGCTAACGGTGATACCGCGCCATACTGCAACCAATACTCTCACAAAGCAGTTGCGTCTAAAAACGGTGACCGCAACGGTTTAGGTCAGCAATACAGTTGGGGAACTTGGTGGGATGATACGAATTGAGTTTTTATGTGCATAAATGTGCCACTAGCCGGCGTATTTATTGCCTAGACAGCTATATTATTTATAGCAAAAATTTCATCTAATATCAAATAAAAACATGCAGAGTATCGCAAAAATTTACGGTTTTTTAATTTCTAACAAAATTTCATTCCCAAAATATATCGGCATTGTATTTTTAATAGAATTATTGTCAGCCATATTTCTTGCTTTACTTGTTTTTGTTTTCATTGACATCTTTGATTTAAATTACGCCGCATTTCCTGAGCACGATTTATCTTGGGGAACATTTTGGAAGGGAGTCGTTTTTGCACCTACTCTTGAAACCTATTTATTGATTTTAACTTTGCATATTTTGCGAAGTTTCGACATTCAAGGTTTAAAACTTGCAAGTATTGCTGCCATATTCTGGGGCGCATTACATGGGGTTCAAAGTTGGCCTTGGTTTTTTGCACCTGCATGGATATTTTTCATCTATTCAACGGCTTACGAAACATGGCGTTTGACATCTTTTAAGAAAGCTTATTTTGCCGCTGCTATTCCGCATGCTCTGAATAATTTGGTAGCCCTGTTCGCTAATAGCTACGACATCTAATGCGCGTCATCATTCAATCCGAAGCCAGCGAATGCGCGCTGGCTAGTTTGGCTATGGTTTGCAGTGCGCATGGGCTATCAGTCAATAAGAGAGTTTTTAAGAAAATAATCTTTATTAATCAAAGAAGGATTTTATGGAGCAACTTAATAAATCAACATTGTCATTAATATTGGGGGGCAATAACGTCCCGGGAAAAGTGCCGGCAGCTGTACTCGCATCAATGACGCAAGTATCCAGTAGAGTAAGTGATACATTACGGATTATGAATACGCATGACGATGCCGCGCCATACTGCAATCAATATTTACACGTGGCTATTGCTCCAAAAAACGGTGACCGCAACGCCTTGGGGCAGCAATATAGCTGGGGCACTTGGTGGGATGATACACATTGAGTTTTTAGAGGCAAGAATATACCGTTAGCCGACGTATTTATTGCCTAATATGCTATGAACTTTAATTATTTTATTTTGTGATGTCACATATTTTTCCACTTGCATTAGCCGCGTAACGATGGTAAATTACTGTCATTAAACACAGTAGTCAACCAAGGTAATTCACATGAAAATTCTTCCAACCGATTTCGATGGTCAATCTATCCGCCGCGTGTATGACGAGGACACTGAAATGTGGTGGTTTTCTGTGGTGGACGTGGTGCAGGTGCTGACGCAGCAGGCTGATGACTTGACGGCTCGCAAGTACTGGAATCAGCTGAAACGCAGGCTTGAGAATGAAGGCAGCCAACTGGTGACAGACTGTCACCAGTTGAAAATGACAGCGGCAGATGGCAAACAACGCTTAACAGATGCTGCAAGCGCCGAAACTTTGCTGCGTCTCGTTCAATCCGTCCCCAGCCCCAAAGCTGAACCCATCAAACTGTGGCTAGCTAAAACTGGCTATGAGCGTATGCAAGAAATGGCAGACCCTGCGCTGTCTTTGAATCGTGCCCGCGAAACGTGGGAGCAACATGGGCGTAGCGACAAATGGATTCAGCAACGGATGACGGGACAGGAAACCCGCAACAAATTGACTGACTATTGGCGTGAGCACGATGTCAAACCTGGTCAAGAGTTTGCTATTTTGACCAATATCATCCACCAAGCTTGGACAGGCGTAAGCGTCAAAGAGCACAAAACTGCTAAGAATCTGACTAGCCATAACCTGCGCGACCACATGACTGAAGCAGAGCTTATTTTTACAGCTCTGGCTGAGCTATCTACGCGGCAGATTGCAGAGAACCGCCATGCAACGGGTTTACCCGAAAATGCCACGGCCGCCAAAGTGGGTGGCAGTATTGCACGCCAAGCACGTCAGCAGCTAGAAAGCGAAACGAGCAAATCAGTGGTGACTAGCAGCAACTACTTGCCGCCAAAGAATACTAAGCTTCTCAAGCCCCAAAAACCGTCACCTTAATGCGCATCATCATTCAATCCGAAGCCAGCGAATGCGCGCTGGCTAGTTTGGCTATGGTTTGCAGTGCGCATGGGCTGCAGGTGGATTTGGCGGATTTGCGGCGGCGGTTTGTGGTGTCTATCAAGGGCGCTACCATGCAGCAGCTGGTGCAGCATGCGGATGGGCTGAACTTTAGCTCACGCCCGCTGCGGTTGGAGCTGGATGAGCTTAGCCAGCTTCAACGGCCCTGCATTTTGCACTGGGGGCTGAACCATTTTGTGGTGTTGGTCAAGGTGCGTAAGAACCACATCGTGATTTACGACCCTGCGGTGGGTGAGCGGCGGGTGGTGATGGAAGATGTGTCGCGGCACTTCACGGGTATTGCGCTGGAATTAACGCCGAATGCCAGTTTTGAGCCTAGCGACCAGCGACAGCGGGTGTCGCTTGCGGCGCTGACTGGTAAGGTGCTAGGGCTGAAGCGTTCGATGTTTCAGATATTTGCATTGGCCATGGTGTTGCAGCTTTTTGCCATTGCCGCACCGCTGTTGAACCAGCTGGTGGTGGACGATGCGATTGCGACGTATGACAAAGATTTACTCTCGGTGCTGATTGTTGGTTTTGCCTTGCTGATGTTGATTCAGACTTTGCTGGGCTTGGCGCGTAGCTGGATGGTGATGGCGCTGAGCATGTCGCTTAGCCTGCAGTGGACGAGCAATGTGTTTAGCCACCTGCTGAAGCTGCCGATTGAGTATTTTGAAAAACGGCATTTGGGCGATGTGGTGTCGCGCTTTGGGTCTGTCAATACGATTCAAAAAACGCTGACAAGCAGCTTGATTGAAGCGGTGCTGGACGGGTTGATGAGCGTTGCCGCACTGGGCATGATGCTGCTATATTCGCCGCTTTTGGCCGCCGTGGTAGTGGGCGCGGTAGTTATCTATGCGCTTTTACGCTGGGCGATGTACAAACCTTTTCGTGATGCGAGTGCGGAGCGTTTAGTGGTAGCTGCTAAAGAGAATACGCATTTTCTAGAGTCGCTTCGCGCCATCACGCCGCTGAAACTCTTTGGGCGTGAAAACGAGCGCCGCGCACGCTGGCAAAACCTGCTGATTGATGTACAAAACCGCGACATCAAAACCGCCAAAATGGGCATCGCGTTCAGCACGGCAAACACGTTTATTTCTGGCATTGAAAACTTGGTGGTACTTTGGTTGGGGGCAGGTTTGGCAATGCAAAGCTCGCCACAAGGACAAAGCAGCTTCACCATTGGTATGCTGTTTGCCTTCATCAGCTACAAAGGGCAGTTTTCTAGCCGCATGGCGACCTTGATTAACTACTTTGTTGAAATCAAAATGCTGGGCTTGCATGCAGAGCGTTTGGCAGATATTGCGCTGACTGAGCCTGAAAAAGACGCCGTACCTGACAACACGTTGCAGCATCTTGAACCCAAAATTGAACTCAAAAACGTAAGTTTTCGCTACGGGGAAGGTGAGCCTTGGCTACTGAAAGAAACCAACGTGGTGCTCAACGCCGGGGAAAGCGTGGCGATTGTGGGGGTGAGTGGCTGCGGTAAGACGACTTTGTTGAAGCTTATTTTGGGTTTGCAGCAAGTGGTGGAAGGGGAAATTTTGTACGGTGGCATCCCCGTCAAACAACTGGGATTACAAAATTACCGCAAATTGATTGGTACGGTGATGCAAGAAGATGTTTTACTGGCTGGCAGCATTGCAGAAAATATCAGCTTTTTTGATGTTCACTTTGACATGGAGCGGGTGCAAACATGTGGTCAACTCGCGGCAGTGCACGACGACATTGCGCGTATGCCTATGGGCTACCAAACTTTGGTGGGGGATATGGGTTCTGCTTTGTCGGGCGGGCAAAAACAACGTGTTTTGCTAGCCCGCGCTTTGTACAAACAGCCGAAAGTGCTGGCTTTGGATGAAGCGACCAGCCATTTAGACATCACCAATGAGAGACGAGTGACACAAACTTTGACGCAAATGAGCTTGACCCGCATCATTGTGGCGCACAGGCCCGAGACGATTGCTGCGGCGCAGCGGGTGATTGCTTTAGAGAATGGAAAAATAATTGAGTTGCGACCGGCAGCAGCGTTTGAGAGCTTACAAGAAGCGGCATAAAAAATGTGAAGCTCGCCGATACGCCGGATTTTGTGCGGCACAACCCGAAAGCTGCGCCGTGACCGTCATTCATCTTGGCCTTGGGTCACCCCAAGGCTCGGTGCTACCTACCCGCCATCTCTCTTAGCGAACCGCCAAGTGAGACGATTCGGCGAACCTAGTCACCTCTGGATGGCCTATTTGGTATTGCTGCGCGTAGAGATTGCCCGTTTCACCCGCTATGAGTTTCCCCATAGCGACTCGTCTCTGTTGCTCTGATCCTCACCTTATATCTTTCGACTTTCAGTGGGCAGCCGTTAGCTGCTACGCCGCCCTATGCAGTCCGGACGTTCCTCCAGTGCTTGGTTTCCCAAATTGCACCAGCGACGGCCTAGCGAGCTTCACAAATGCATTATCCCACGCCAATACTGTTCCATCGAAACTTGACTTTAGATATTCGCGAATAACGCCATTACTTAGCCATTACTTAGCCGTTACTTGCCACTCACTCGCCAAATCATGTTACCGACATCATCCGCAACCAACAGCGCACCTTGTTTGTCGATTGCAACACCGACGGGGCGACCAAGTGCCTTACCATCTTCACTCAAAAAACCAGTTAAAACGTCAACCGGCATCCCTTTGGGTTTGCCATTTTCAAAAGGTACAAAAATCACTTTATAACCACTGTGAGGACGCCGATTCCAGGAACCATGTTGACCAATAAACATGCCTTGCGAAAAGGTGGCTGGCAATTTGCCACCGGTTGAAAACGCCAGTCCCAGCGGTGCGGTATGTGCGCCTAAAGCATAGTCAGGCACCAACGCTTTTGCTACCATGTCGGGCTGTTGCGGCTGAACCCTTTGGTCAACTTGCTGACCGTAATAACTGTACGGCCAGCCATAAAAACCACCCTCGCTGACCGATGTTAGATAATCTGGCACCAAATCACTGCCGAGTTCATCACGCTCATTCACCACTGTCCACAGAGAGCCTTTGATCGGCTCCCATGCCATGCCATTCGGATTGCGCAAGCCGGATGCAAAAATTCGATGTGCGCCTGTTTTGAGATCGACCTCCCAAATGGCGGCACGCTCAAACTCTGCCTCCATGCCACTTTCGGCAATATTGCTGTTTGAACCTACTGTTGCATAGAGTTTGCTAGCATCGGGGCTGACGATGATATTTTTAGTCCAATGGTGGTTGATAGGGCCGGCTGGCAAATCCAATAATTTTCTTCCCGCCACTTTGATCTGTGTATCACCCGTGGTGTAGGGAAAGCGCAGCACCGCATCCGTGTTGGCAACATAAAGTTCGTTTCCGACCAAAGCCATGCCAAAGGGAGAATTCAAGCCGCTCAAAAACACGGATCGCACATCAGCCACACCATCGCCATTGGTGTCTCGCAGCAGCGTGATGCGGTTCGGGCTTGCAACAGCAGCCCCCGCCACAGACATCACCAAGCCCATAACCCAAGATTTGATGCCCTTATTGGCTTTTTCTTTAGGTGGTGCATTGGATTCAGCCACAAGAACATCACCATTCGGCAACACATACAGCCAACGGGGATGCTCGAGATCAGCTGCAAATGCACCAACGGTGGTGCCTGCTGCAGTGAGCGGCTGAAGACCTGCATGCCAACCTTTGGCAGGAGCGATGTTAACTGTTGGAATTAACGACTTACTAGGAGGTGGCAAAGCTGGTTGCGGGCCATAACCTGCTTCGATAGGCAGTTTAGCCAAATCACTGCAAGCCCCAAGAATCAAAAAAACGGCACCCAAACTCAAGGCGCCACATTGCTGCAGCGCCCTTCCCTCACTTTTACGCCATCGAAAGTTCAAAGTCGCCCCATCACCAGCAATACCACGACGATGAGCACGATCAGCCCAATACCACCACTCGGTCCATAGCCCCAGCTCTTGCTGTGTGGCCAGCTAGGCAGTGCGCCAACCAATATCAAGATCAAGATAATCAACAGTATGGTTCCTAAGCTCATGATTTTCTCCTAAGGGTTGAGGTGTTTTAACTGATGCAAATTTATTTTGGTGGTGGTGTTTCTGCTGGCACAACAATAATCGCTGTACCACCACCTGTGCCGGTTTTGCCTGTATCACCTTTAGTGCCATCATTCCCCTGATTGCCCATAGCGCCAGTATTGCCTGTATTTCCTTTGTTGCCCTCTGCGCCTTGGCTACCTGTTGCACCCTGTGGACCAGCTGGGCCAGGCACTGCTGGTCCAGGAACAACGACTGGCGTCGCAGGCACAATGACTGTGGGTCTGTCGCATGCTGTCAAACCCAGCACGGCCAACATAGCTGAAACTAATAAATACTTGCTCATATTGAATCCTTTAAAATTTAAAAACAGTGTGAATGGCACGCTACTATTCACTTTGAGCCAAAAACATCTCAATTGATAAATTGAGATATATGTGGCGTATTTCGAGAATAGAGAAATCCTTCTGAATTGACTGTGCGTTATCGAACATAACGACGATGCATGATAAAAAAATAGTCAGCTGTGTGTGACACCGAACAGTAGATGTCGAGCTTATTGGCTACTGTTGTAGTGTTTTATTTGATTCATAAAAAATCTATCCATGACAACACATAAAAATTCATCCGAGCAGCCTGCATTACCTGCACGTTCAAGCACAGCGGCCACGGTCATGGCCACTTTGGCAGTAATTGCTGCGCTATGGTGGGGTCAACGCTTCCTCATACCTTTGGCTGCCGGTTTGATGCTGGCTATCTTGGTTATGCCTTTGACAGTACGCCTCACCCACTGGCTACACAGCGTTGTGGTCGCCACCACGTTCACGCTGCTGCTTGTGATTAGTGTACTGGCGATAGGAGTCATGGCTTTTGGCGGGCAATTTGTACGTGTCATAGAACGTGCGCCTGAGATGATCAGCATGGTTGCGCAGCAATTGGCTGCAACGGAACCCGGCGTGGACAGCGTTTTGAGTCGCGCCCGTGTTGCCTTGCACGAGCTGGACAAAGCAGCCGACCGATTGGTTGCGGGAAAGCCACTTCAGCCTGGCCGTAAAGCTGTAGCCGTCTTGCCAACTGGCCCAACCAGCCAAATGCAGACACCTCAACCCAACAACAACATCACCGCCGGTGCGACAGTTGCTTTGCGGGAAACGGCAATGAACGGGTCAACCGTGCTGCTCGGCTTCACGGCCAATCTCAGCGTTATTCTTTTCATTGCTTTTTTTGTGCTGACGGGCGGCAAGCCTTTGACTGAAAAGTTCTTGAATTTATGGAGCTACACGCCGGAGGCACATGAGCATGCCAAGTGCGCCATGCTTGAAGCAGCACGGCAAATCCGCATGTACTGCGCCGTCTTGGCAGTGACCAACACATTGATTGGCCTGTGTGTGTGGCTCGCTTTCAAACTTGCAGATTTACCCGATGCAGCTGGCTGGGGAGTTGCGGCTGGCGTCTTGCACCTTGTGCCCTATTTAGGTATGGCTGTACTTACGGCTTTAGGCGCAGCGGAAACTTTTTTGGTGCATGAAACAATTAGCATGGCTTTTGGCATGGCGTTACTCATCATTGTTTTATCCACACTCATTGGCACCATCGGCACCGCATGGTTACAAGGACGTGCCGCAAAGATGAATTCAGCTGCCGTCTTTATTGGCTTGGTATTTTGGGGTGCACTTTGGGGTATTTGGGGGCTTTTTTTGGGCCCCGCACTGGTAGTGCTACTTAAAGTTTTGACCGAGCATTCGCGTCACGCTGGGCGATTTGCAATACTCATGCAAGGCTAAAACTGAGATTTCGTTAAATTTATGCTGCAAGCGGCAAGGGTAATAATTTGAAGTAACCCTTTTTCGAAAAGGCATAGCATTCACATGCGTGCCGTTCCAAGCGCTGCCTATCATGCACAACGATATGACCACGGCTATATTGGATAGCGCCTTCGTGCTGCAGTTTGAGTGCCGCAGCCGTCACGCCCTCACGCCGTACACCCAGCAAACTTGCCATCACTTCTTGTGTGATCAACAGTTCGTTGGAAGCTGCCCGGTCTAGACCTTGCAACAACCGACGGCTGAGCTGTTGGTCAATCGAATGATACCGATTACAAACAGCGGTCTGCGAGACTTGTGAAAACATGTCATACGCATAATTAAGCATGAGTTTCATGACCGGGTTGCTTAATTCCATGGCGTTTTTTATCGAATTCGCGCTCATTCGATAAGCCGTACCCGCACTTTGCACGTTGGCTTCATGCGGTGCCACGTCGCCGCCCATGAAGAGTGAGACGCCAACGACGCCTTCGTTGCCGACCACAGCTACTTCTGCCGTTTCTCCATCCTGCGTCATGTAAACCATAGAAATCACGGCGGATGTCGGGAAGTACACATGGGTAGGTGCTCTGCCTGGTTCAAACAGCACCTGACCGAGGCTAAGCTCTACCGGCTCGAGCAAAGACTGCCAACGCTGCCATTCTGCGTTTGAAAAATTCGCCAGCAGATGATTGTGGCGCGGATCTTGGAGGTTGTGAATTTGTGGTTTCATGGGTCACTCGTATCGTGTAAGAGCCTTCATCATGCGCACAACCCACCCATCAAGATATCAGAAGTTACCGTTTGCTAGTGTCGGATAGAACCTACAGTCATGTACAAAGGGAACAAAAGAGGCAAAAAGGAACAAACGCTATGTATGCCAGCTAACAGACAGCATCTCCTCAAGGTCCTATTCTATGGGTGTTGAATCAGTAAATCGCAGCGTTTTCAAGCTTGATTTGCTAGTTTAAACAACTCTGTAATAATATATCATTGAAAGAGGAATCTTATGAATACGATCAACAAACTAACACTCAACATCGCCGTGATTGCATTGCTTGCTGGGCTGACCGGCTGCGCGGGCATGTCCCAACGAGATCAAAACACTGCTGTTGGCGCAGGTATTGGTGCCATTGGTGGTTCAATTCTGACCAATGGCAGTGCGATTGGGACGATTGGTGGCGCTGCTGTGGGTGGCGTTATTGGCAACCAAGTTAAACCATAACCCGCTTGTCGCAGCGTTTATTTGGTTTTGGGCAGGGTCAAAATTTTTGCGGACAGCAGGGTTTCCGCAAAAAAACTCAGCAAAGCCAGCAAAAAAGACACTACGCCGACCATGAACGTTACCGTTGCTGTGCGGGCAAAGTTAACCTCTAGGGTTTCGCCGAAAAAGAGGAAGACGATCGTGGAGCCGATCAAAATCGCGCACACAATCAGGAGCGCAATGCACCAGTTGACGAGGTGACTGCGATGGCGTAGTAGCTGCAGTTCGTCTTGCAAACGCGATAGTTTGAGTGCATCCGTGGTGTCTTCGATCTGGCTTTCAACATGCCGTGCACGGTCGATGATCCGTGCCAAGCGGCCTGCGACAGCGCCAATCATGGCAGCCACCGCATTGAGCAAAAAAACCGGAGCAATGGCCAGTTGAATGCCTTGAGAAACGGCAGATAATTCGGATGGAAGTAGCATAAATTCCTTATTATTCAATAGCTTATGCCGTATTAAGCAGTATTTTCACCACTTCAGCAAATCCTGCCCCGCGCTCATATGTTGTGATATAACGCGGCAAATGTGTCAATTGACTTTCAAACCGACTAATATTCGCCACACCGACCGAATGCGTGCAATGCTGAAACATGGCTTGGTCGTTGCCTGAATCGCCCACAAACACCCATTTGTCGAGTTCTGAAGTCAAATCTCGCTTGAACAGCTCACGCACAATCCACTGCGCACCCCGCCATTTGTCAAACTGGTCAAAGCAGCCGTGGATGTGGATGCTGCTAACCGTTGTATGCATGCCCGCCTGCTTGAGAACAGCAAGAATTGCCTGCACCGTTGCAGGCGGCAGGTCTTCAAACTCATGGTAGTCAAACGCCAGATCAGTCTCACGCCCCGCGTGGTCACGCGACAGCGCCGCACCTGGCACCTGCGCCAGCACCTGCTGCGCGATGTGCGCCATACGCGACAGGTTGTCTGCGCGGGTGGCAGCGTCTTGTTGGTATAGTTTTGATAGCACTCTAGGAAATAAATACGCCGGCTGGATGCCGATTTGAGAGGTATTTTTGGCGAAATCAGCTGAGAACACCTCAGATTCAGCCATTTGGAGCGCAACCGCCCCGTTTTCCACCACGATGGCATCTACCGGCAAACGGGCAGCCAAAGGCTCTGCCCAACCGACTGGTCGCCCCGTGATGGGAATGACATGCAGCCTCGCCGCCTTCAAATCCGCCAAGGCTTGCAACGCATCAGGTGTGATGCTGCCATGCGTGGTCAGCGTGTCGTCAATGTCGGTGAAGACGCCGATGATGTTGCGGCGTTGCTCAACAGGCCAATCTGCAAGTGGTTTCATCGTGTGAACACTTCGACAGGCTCAGTGCGAACGGGTTTTTAGCTTAGCCTGCGTTTTGCAGCGCGAGACCCGCATGCTCACGCAGCGGATGGAAATGGATCTTCGGGAAGCGCTCTTGCGCCAAACGCACATCGTATTGCGAGGTGGTCAGGTAGGCTAAGGTGTTGGCCGCATCACGCGCCATGCGCTGTGGGTAGGCATTGACGAACTCTTGCAGTTCTTTCGGCGTATCCGCGGTGATCCACCGTGCGCCGGTGTACTGGCTGCCTTCTAGTCGAATATCGGCGTCGTATTCGCCCTTCAAACGGTGTTGAACGACTTCAAACTGCAACTGGCCAATCGCACCCAACAGCATATTGCCGCCCATTTCAGGACGGAAAACCTGAATCGCGCCCTCTTCACCCAGCTGCGCCAAACCCTGTTGTAACTGCTTGGTACGCAGCGGATTCCGCAACACGACCGTCATGAACATTTCAGGGGCGAAAAACGGCAGACCGGTGTACTGCAGGTTGATAGAGCCATCGGTGATGGTATCGCCCAGCTGCACGCCGCCGTGGGTGGTGAAACCCACGATATCGCCCGCGTAGGCCTCTTCCACGGCTTCACGGCGCTGGCTCATGAAGGTCACCACCGAGGTGGGACGCAGCTCTTTGGCGGTGCGCATGACCTTGAGCTTCATGCCCGGCGTGTATTTGCCCGAGGCCATGCGGACAAAAGCAATACGGTCGCGGTGGTTCGCGTCCATATTTGCCTGCACCTTGAACACCACGCCGCTGAAGGCTTTGTCCTCAGGCTGCATGACTTTGACCACCGGCTGGCGGTTCACCATCGTCGTGCTGGTGCGGCTTTGCGGGCTGGGGGCGAGATCGACCAAGGCGTCCAGCACCTCCATCACACCGAAGTTGTTCACGCCCGAGCCAAAGAACACTGGTGTCTGCTTGCCTGCCAAAAACGCGGCATGGTCCCACGTTGGTGACGCGCCCGTGGCCAGCTCCATGCTCTCAGCAGCGGCAGCCCATTCGCTGCCAAAGCGCACCAGCAAAGCGGCAGTGTCTGTCAGCGGAATCGCGTCAAAATCTTGCGGCAAGCGCTCGCTGCCACTCTCAAAAATAGTCATGGTCTGGGTGCGTAAATTCACAATGCCGCCAAACGATTTACCCTGACCGACTGGCCAAGTCATAGGCACGCAAGGCATGCCCAGCTCGCGCTCGATCTCGTCCAAAATATCCAGCGGCTCGCGCACTTCGCGGTCCATTTTGTTGACAAAGGTGATGATGGGCGTGTCGCGCTGTCGGCAAACCTCAATCAACCTGCGAGTCTGCGCCTCGACACCATTGGCCGCGTCAATCACCATCAACGCAGAATCGACTGCGGTTAACACGCGGTAGGTGTCTTCCGAGAAGTCTTTGTGACCCGGTGTGTCCAGCAGATTGATCACATGGTCGCGGTACAACATCTGCATCACACTTGAGGCGACCGAAATCCCCCGCTGCTTTTCAATCTCCATCCAGTCTGACGTGGCATGGCGCGTGGCTTTACGCGCTTTGACCGAGCCAGCAATCTGAATCGCACCCGAGAACAGTAAAAGCTTCTCAGTCAGCGTGGTTTTACCCGCGTCAGGATGAGAAATGATGGCAAAGGTGCGGCGGCGGCGGGTTTCGGAGAGGAAAGACATGGAATTTTATGGGCACAGAACAAGATAGGAGCAACCCATGATTTTACCTAAGCGGCTTTGGCTCTGTATCACCCGTTTAGCAGGAAAATCGGCTATTCTTTCTAAAATACAGAATTTTACGGGCATTTTAAGCCTCTAACCGGCGTATTTATTACCTAAGATGCTATTTTAAATATAGCAAAAATACCGACTTTACCACCCCCAAGGCAACATCAACGTCACAATACTCAGCTTCGCAAACTCGGGCTCGAACTCATCAATGATCTTTTGCGGCTCGGGGCAAAGCGTGGCATCGCTGATGATGCCGAATTGCACGCCGCCGCCGTAGCTCAAAATGGAGACACCTAGGCCAACGCTTACTGAGCTGCCTCTTTGACGCCGGATGCGGGTGAAGACTTATGAATCCGAGTAACCATGATGGCTCCAAATAGCGAACACTAGTGATAACGCTCTATTTTGAATTTAAATTGCGGTTTAAGATAGTGGGCAATTACCCCAATTCCACCCGAGTTCTCCCCAATATTTCTTATCCATCAGGAGCTATTCATGTCCGATCTCACTGCAAAATTTGAAGCAGCCGTTGCCAACTCTAAAAACCTGAGCGAACGCCCAGACAACGCCACCATGCTCAAGTTGTACGCGCTGTACAAACAATCAAGCGTTGGTGACAACGCCGACAAAAAACCTGGTTTTAGCGACATGGTGGGGCGCGCCAAGTGGGACGCTTGGAATGGCATGAAAGGCACAGCCAACGATGCAGCCAAGCAGCAATACATTGACTTGGTTGAATCGTTAAGCTGATTTTGTTATTTTCTTAGACGCAGGTTTCTTGGCTGGTTTAACCAAGAGTGCGTCTAAATTTTTAGAGATCTCTGCTTCAATTTTGTCTTTGAAAGCGCCCACTAAAAAACCTAGCTTCGCGTTCAACTCAAAGCCGTCTTTGGTCACCATCAAAGTGCCATTGACGCCTGAGCGTTTGAAGCTGACACAGTCTTCGGTTTTACCTTTTTCGTAAGTACACGCCATGTCGAGCTTTTGCTCGACATCTTCCGCCCATTTGAAGGCGATATCGCGTGCTTTGGCTAATCCAAGAGTATGAATACGGTGGATGTGAATATCTGCCATGGCTGCCTTTGAGAATAAACCCTTTAAGAGTCTTTGTTGATTTTTTTCAATGCCTGCTGTCTGGCTTCTTTCGGCATAGCAGCCAATTTTTGCACCTCGGTATAAAACTTTTGCCAGTGACCACCTTGCTGCTCAAACAGCGCTTCAAACTGTGGCACACCATCATCATAAGCAGCCAAAGCGCCAAAAGCTGCGTTATTGGCTTGTTTGACCCAGTTGTCGTAACCTGCATAGCCATTCCAGCTGGTTTTAAGTCGTTCATATTGCGATTTGAATGACTCGATTATTTTATTTTTAATTTCAGTTTTTACTTTATCCTCTTCTTCACTTTTAACATCATTTTTCACTTCATTTTTTGCTCTATTTTTAATAGCGATCGAGGCAGTATTATCGCCGGCTAGAGGCTTCTTTTCATCATATATTTCAGCCAATTGGAGTCTTGTCGCTTTGGTCAAAGCTTTAAACTGTCTGCGCCGTCCGTCATAAACTTCATACTCGGCTTTAACAGTGTTAGAACCATGCTTTGCCAGCCAGCGTGCACCGCCCAGGCGCTCGACCGCGGTGGCAAATGATTCGTTGAACGCGGTGTCGTCTGCCACATAGACCACCTGATGCGCCAGTTCGTGAAAGACGATGCGTGCCAACTCACCTTCCGGATAACCAATGAAGGTGCTGAGCAACGGGTCACCACCCATCCAGTTACTCCAGCCCAGGGTGGAATAGGCGGGTACACCATACACACTGACATCAAAATCTTGTTTTTTGAGTTCTTCTGCTTCTAGTTTGGCTTCGGCCTCCGAGAAATAACCTCGGTAGCCCACACAGCCAGCAACGGGGAAACACCAAGTTTTGAGCTTGAGCGACAGCACAGGCGCTGCAACCACGTTCCACACCACAGATTTACGCTTCAAATCTGCATAGCGTTTGTAGCTGGGGTTGTCGGGCAGTTTCAACTCTTCTGCGGCAAAAGCGCGAATTTTTTGCGTCAACGCGAGTTTGGCTTTGAGCTTTTCAGGAGTTTGTGCATCTGCAAGCCAATCATCGACCGGACGCGCCGCTTTGATCAGCGAGAGATGACCTTCCACAGACTGCCAGTAATAGCCCAAATCGGCACAGCTGCTGAGATTCAGTAGCAGCGGCAAAAGCAGCAACTTAACGATTAATCGCACCGCTTCACCTCAACCAAGCAATCGTAAAACACCGGACCTTGTCCCAAATCGGTGAGCTTTTGACTGGTGACTTCATTCACATTGGTGCCGTTCAAGCCCAGCTTGCGCCACCAAATACCCAAGCCATTCACCACACCAGGACGCGCGCGTTTGGAGACCACCGCTTTGCACCGGTAGCTGCCGCGCTGGTTGAACACCTGCACCACATCGCCCGACGCGATGCCACGGGGTTGCGCATCAGCCGCATGGATTTCCAGCACCGGCTCGGCTTCAATATCGCGCAAACTGGTGACATTGACGAAGGTGGAGTTGAGGAAATTGCGCGCTGGCGGGGAGATCATGGCCAAAGGGTAGGTGGTAGATGAACCCGCCTGTTCGTAGTTATCCAAATGATCCGGCAAACCATCCAAGCCCTGTTGGGCCAAGCTGGCGCTGAAAAATTCGCACTTGCCTGAAGGCGTAGGAAAGTTACCGTTGGCGAAAGGTGCATCATCCATAGCAAGCGTTGAAAATCCTTTCTCCAACAAAGTGTCGAAGCTGACTTTCTCGCCAAACGCCTGTCTGCACAGGGTCTCATCGTCTTGTGCAAAGCACGCATCGGTATAACCCATGCGGGTAGCAAGTTCACGGAAAATTTGGGTGTTGGTCTTAGCCTCACCGACGGGTGCAATGGCGGGACGGTTCAACAGCACATCGGTATGACCATACGACGTATGGATGTCCCAGTGCTCCAGCTGTGTTGTAGCGGGCAGGATGTAATTGGCGTAGTCTGCGCTGTCGGTTTGAAAATGCTCCAGCACCACGGTGAACAGGTCTTCGCGTGCAAAACCTTTGACCACCTGGCTGGAATCGGGCGCGACCGCCACGGGGTTGCTGTTGTAGACGATCAGTGCTTCTATTTTGGGGCCGAACGCTGCAGAGCTAGCGCGCTGCAGATCATCGCCGATGGTCACCATGTTGATGGTGCGGGCGATAGCTGAAGAAGAGGAGGAAGTGGTTTTTTCCAAATCTGGACGTTGCAACGCCGCCTTGTCCACAGGAAATGTTCCAGAACTAGACAACAACACGCCACCGGCTGGGTGCTTCCAAGCACCAATCAAGGCTGGTAGGCACGCCACGGCACGCACCGCGTTGCCACCACCACGCACGCGCTGCATGCCGTAATTCAGGCGGATGGCTGCGGGTGATGGGTTGACGTAGCACTGGCCGTAGTCATGCGCCAAAGATGTGATCTGCTCGACGGGTACACCGCAGACTTTGGCGGCACGCTCTGGGTTCCATTGCAACGCACGCACTTTCAACGCCGGCCAACCGACCGTGTTTTTGTCAATATAGTCGTGGTCCAGCCAGTTGTGGACAATCAACTCATGCATGATGGCCAAAGCCAGCGCAGCATCCGTGCCCGGTAACAACGCAATGTGTTCATGACATTTATCGGCGGTTTCTGTTTTGCGGGGGTCGATGCAAATGAGTTTGGCACCATCGCGTTTAGCCGCTTGGGCATAGCGCCAAAAGTGCAAATTGCTACCTATGGCGTTGCTGCCCCAGATGATGATGAGTTTGGATTGCGCAAAAAACTCGACCTTCATGCCGACTTTGCCACCCAGCGTGTAGGCTAAACCCTCGCCGCCGGCCATAGAACAAATCGAGCGGTGCAGTTTGGACGCACCCAGTTTGTTGAAAAACCGCGCCGCCATCGCTTCGCCCTGCACCAAACCCATGGTACCCGCGTAGCTGTAGGGAACAATGGCTTGCGGGTTGTGCGCTGCAATCGACTTGAGTTTTGCAGCGATATCAGTCAACGCAGCATCCCAGGACACGGGTTCAAAACGCCCCAGCCCTTTGGGACCAACACGTTTCAATGGCGTCAGAATGCGCTCGGGGTGGTAGGTACGCTCGGTGTAACGCGATACTTTGGTGCAGAGTACGCCACCGGTTTGCGCATGTGCGGGGTTGCCCTGCACTTTGACTGCGATACCGCCCACCACCGTGGTCAACAAGGCGCAGGTATCGGGGCAATCGTGCGGACAAGCGCCGCGAATGGTGAGGGATGCAGTCTCAGAGAGGGTATCGGTGGTCATCCATCCATTTTAGGGAATTGCCAGCTAGTCTGCGCAGCTTAGTTAGCCCGTAATGCAGCTTTCAACGCTTCGCCGATTTCAGGCTTACCCGCAAACGGGTTGGTCGGGTTGCGGATTTGAACCACATCCTCCATACGTGTTTGGACTGAAGCCAATGCTTTCGGATGGCTATAGATGTAGAACTGGTCATTTGCAATGGCATCAAACACCTTTTGAGCCACGTCTGCAGCGCTGACTTTGCCGGAACCCACGGCTTTGTCGCTCATGGCCTGGCCGATGAGCTGGCTCTTGGTGGGTTTGGCATCGCTACTGACAAATTCGCCCGGTTTGTTACGGTGGCTTTGCGCAATGCCGGTTGCCACAAAGAAGGGGCACAGCACGGAGGCACTGATCTGGTCAGTCACCAATTTCAAATCTTGGTAGAGCGTTTCTGTCAAAGCGACTACAGCATGTTTGCTGACGTTGTAAACACCCATGTTGGGGGCAGTTAGCAGACCCGCCATGCTGGCAGTATTGACGATGTGGCCTTGGTAGGTTGGGTCTTTTTTGGCGGCATCCAGCATCATCGGTGTGAAAACGCGCACACCATGCGCCACACCCATGATGTTGACACCCAACACCCACTCCCAGTCTTTCAACGTGGTTTCCCAGATCAAGCCACCCGCGCCTACGCCGGCGTTGTTGAACACAAAATGGGGTGCGCCCAGCCTGGCGAACACAGCTTGTCCCATGGCCTCCACCTCGACGGCTTTGGAAATATCCAGTCGGAACGACATGACCTGACCGCCATATTTCGCCGCCTCTGCGGTAATTTCAACCGTGGCCTTGTCCAAGGCATCTTGCTGCACGTCCACCAAGACGATGTTCATGCCCAGCTTGGCACCAATGCGAGCGCATTCCAGGCCGAATCCGGAGCCCGCACCGGTCAACACGGCGGTTTTGTTCTTGAAATTGGAGATCATGCAAACTTTCCTGAAGAGATAAAGCGATAGGTTGAGGAATTAAAAAAATGTAAATGGGTCTGGTTCAGACTGCTCAAACCGTCACTTTTTTCATGACATAGCCAATGCGTGGAAAATGCACATGCACCACGCCAGCACGTTCGTCAACGCGGCGCAGCGTGTAATGCATGCGCGTGCAGGCAATCAGCTCCCCCTCTGTTGGCTCGAGTCCAAACGCATCGCTGGCGATGGTGACCCTGCTGCCCAAAGGAATGCCATGTTCGTCTTGAAAATCTGAATTTAAAGGGTCATTTTTGACATAAACCGGCGTATTACTTGCACATAAAGCTATTGAATTTATAGCATTTGACTTCAGCATATTGCCAGAACCAATCGCTGCCATGCGGTCCATCCAGGCCAATACAGCCGGTGTCGCATCCAAAATACCTGCCATGGCTGATGTGCAATGGCGTGTGAACCACAGCGGATGGTAGGTTGCAAAGTCGGCAATGCAGGGCGCGTCACCCAAGAGGAAGGGCTGGTCTTCAACCATGTTGCTGATGCGGCGCAGGTAGGATTTATAGCTTGCCGCAGCATCCGCTGGTGGCAGGCGTGGCACGGCAACGCGCATCTTGGCGCGGTCGTCACCAAACGCTTTGGCCACTGCCATATTTTCCGGTTTGTCGAGGCCAAACATCTGCGCCGTACCCGCAGGGCTGAAGTTGTAGGCCATAGCTGCCCAAAAAAGTGTGGTGTCGCCCCACTGCGCCAAAATGCGTGCAATTCCTTTTTGATGATCTGGGTAAAGTGTGGGCGTGGGATGCAATTGCTCCAGCACATCGCAAATCAGAGCACTGTCGCAGTAAATGTCAGAGCCAATCTGCATGAAAGGCGTTTTTCGGTAGCCACCGGTCAAGGCCACGACATCAGGTTTGGGCATGATCATCGGTATCACCACCGATTGCCAGCTCAGATTTTTATAACCCAGAACCAGTCGTATTTTTTCGGAAAAAGGAGAGATGGGGTAGTGGTGCAGGATGATATTGGACATATGGATAACGATGTAATCTGTTGCGAGAGAGTACGTGAATGAACGGGTGGATTAACGAGGCAGGGCACGCTGGATGATGGCGTCAAAGTCAGTTTGCGCACTCAAGGTACCAAAAGCCTGCCCCCAATCGCCCTCTAAACGAGATTGACAAAAAGCTGAAAACACGGCTTCTGGCGCGGTCTGGTACAACAAGCTGGCTTGCACGGCCAGCGCCACGTCTTGAGCGAGTCGGCGTGCTTCTATTTCAGTGGCACCATCAATCCGGGTAGGCAATATTGCAGCAAGATGATCAAGCGCACGGTGCGCACCTTTGGCAGGTGCCATCTCTTTGGCCAGCGCAGACACGACATCGGCTTTACGCAGCGCACGCAACAAATCAATCGCCATGATGTTGCCCGCCCCCTCCCAAATGGAGTTGAGCGGCATTTCACGGTAAATGCGTGCCATGATGCCCTCACCGCCCTCTTCCACATAACCGTTACCCCCCAGGCACTCCATCGCTTCCTGGGCAAACAGGCTGCCACGCTTGCAAATCCAGAATTTTGCAATCGGGGTCAACAAGCGGCTCATCACGCGTTCATGTTTGTCGTTGGGGTTGTCAAATGCGCGTGCCAGACGCATGGACAAGGCCGTCGCAGCTTCGCTTTCCAGCGCCAAATCGGCCAGCACATTGCGCATCAAAGGCTGCTCTACCAAGGGCTTGCCAAAGGCTTGCCGTTGTTGGGTGTGGTTGAGCGCAATGCAGAGTGCCTGGCGCATCAAACCGCTGGTACCCAAGGCGCAATCCAAACGCGTCATGCTGCCCATCTCCAGGATTTGCGCGATGCCGCGTCCTTCATCTCCCACCAACCAGGCGGTCGCGTTGTGAAATTCAACCTCTGAACTGGCATTGGCTTTGTTGCCCAGCTTGTCTTTGAGACGTTGGATGTGGATGGCATTGGTGCTGTCATCCGGCAATATTCTTGGAATAAAAAAACAACTCAGCCCACTGGCTGTTTGCGCCAAGACCAAAAAGGCATCGCACATGGGCGCTGAGAAAAACCATTTATGCCCTAATAGGGTATAGCGCTTGCCCCAAGCATCGTCACCGTCAAACGTTGCTTGCGTGGTGTTGGCGCGCACGTCTGAACCGCCCTGCTTCTCGGTCATGCCCATGCCCATGGTGACGCTGTTTTTATGGGCATGGGCTAGAAAGCGGGCATCGTAGGTGCGGCTCGCCAGTTTAGGCGACCAATCGGCAATGATGGCGCCATTGCCCCGAAGTGCAGGCATGACCGCGTAGGTCATTGAGATGGGACAGAGAACGGACGGCTCCAGCTCCGTAAAAAGCATGAAACCCGCCGCCCGTTTGACATGTGAATGTGGCAGGGTAATTGCCTCTACCCAAGGTGTCCCATGCAAACCAGCGCCCACAGCCGCATCCATCAAGGCGTGGTAGCTGGGATGAAATTCAACCTGGTCAACGCGGTTGCCAAAACGGTCATGGCTATGAAGTTGCGGGGGATGCACATTGGCGAGGCGCGCATGGGTTTGCATCTCAGCCGTCCCCAAGGTTTGTCCCAACCGACTTAAGTCTGCAATATCCAAGTTCGGCGCATTGAATTTCAAAGCAGCCAAAAGGGGGCGATTCCCAGCCAGCAGGTTGTAACCGACCAAAGGCCTGGCTTGGTTCAACACATCGTGGGTGGTTTGCATAAGACTCCTTGGCACGACCCTACATGCAGATCGCTTCAGACCAGTTGGACCAACTGCTTGCCAAAGTTTTTGCCACTGAGCAAGCCTAGAAAAGCCTCAGGCGCAGACTCAATGCCTTGAGCGATGGATTCTCGGAATTTAAGCTTGCCGGTAGCCACCAGGCCACCTAATTCTTTGAGCGCCTCTGGCCAGTGCTCCATATGTTCGGACACAATGAAGCCTTGCAATAACAGGCGATTCATCAAGAATAGCTGTGGCTGCGTGATAGGTACGGGTACGCCGTTGTAGCCTGCAATCATGCCACACAGCGCAATGCGACCAAACGCGTTCATGTTGCTAAGTACGGCATCTAATATTGCACCGCCTACGTTTTCGAAATAGCAGTCCACGCCGTTCGGGGCTGCATCTTTCAGCGCTTTGTACAAAGATTTGGCGTCGGGGAAAGCTTTGTAATCAATACAAGCATCAAAACCTAGCTCGTCCACAACGTATTTACATTTATCAGCACCACCCGCAAAGCCGACAACGCGACAGCCTTTGGCCTTAGCGAGTTGACCCACGACGCTACCTACCGCACCGCTGGCTGCACTGACCACCACGGTTTCGCCAGCTTTGGGCTGGCAAATTTTCATGAGTCCGTACCAAGCTGTTACCCCCGGCATACCTACTGCACCTAGGTAAGCGCTGAGTGGGATGTGAGTTGTATCAACCTTACGCATCGCACCTAGTGCATTGCCATCGACAACACTGTATTGCTGCCAACCACCCATACCAACAACTTTATCGCCCACTGCATATTTGGCATGCCGACTTTCCACCACCACGCCCGTTGTGCCGCCACCCATGACTTGACCCAAGGCTTGGGCTGCAGCGTAGCTTTTGCTGTCATTCATACGGCCACGCATGTAAGGGTCTAAGCTAAGGAAGTGATGCTGCACCAGCACCTCACCGTCTTGCAAAGCTGGCGTCATGCCGCTAACTTGCTTGAAATTACTCGCGACAGCAGCACCAGTTGGGCGATTGTCTAAGTGGATTTGTATATTGCTAGGCATGGTGAAACCTTAAATTTTTTAACTTTATAGACTGAAAATTAATCTGTGGAAATCGTATTGAGTGGATGGCTGCTTTTGGTACCCGTAAGCAAGCGGTTAACGTATTTGAACGTGCCCGTTGCGTGGGCGCAAATTTTGCCTTCCGCATCAAAAATACTGGCTTCTGTAAAAGCCATCGACTTAGTGCGATGAATCAGCTTGCCCTTGGCAACCAACGGCCCCCTGGCTGCTTGCATGAAACTGGTTTTCATTTCAATGGTGACGACGCCCATCTCTTGTGCCACGCTTCGTGCTGCAACAGCCATGGTCACGTCAAGCAACGTCATGCCCGCACCACCATGCACAATATTGAACGAATTAAGATGCTCGGGCTTGGGGTTGTAATTGATTTGCGAATGACCATCTTCAAACAACATGAGTTCAAAACCCAAGAGCTGAACAAAAGGTATGTCGACGCCAAAGCTCAACGCAGACTTTTCAATATTCATGATGAAAATTATTCAATGGCCACCACTCGCCAAACGATTGTTAACCACCAGTAACAACAGACACGCCACCGTCGACCGCCATCCATTGACCAGTGATGTGTTTGCCTGCAGCAGAGGCGAACAACAATGTCAGGCCTTTCAAATCTTCATCATCACCCAAACGTTGCAAGGGAGTGCCACCAATGAGTTTGTCTTCTCCCAATGCTTTCAGCGTTCCCATGGTCATGCGACTTGGGAAAAAACCTGGGCAAATGGCGTTGACAGTGATGTTGTATGCACCCCACTCTGCACCCAGCGTTCGGGTAAAGTTGACGACAGCGCCTTTCGACGTGTTGTAGGCAATAGTTTGCATGCCAGTCGGATTACCGTTAAGCCCTGCAATAGATGCAATATTGATGATGCGGCCTGATTTTCTAGGAATCATGCTGAGTTTGGCAACGTGCTGGCTGAGAATGAAATAGCCACGAATATTGAGGTTCATGACTTTGTCCCACGCCTCGACAGGATGATCCTCTGCGGGCGCGCCCCAAGCTGCGCCAGCATTGTTGACCAAAATATCAATGCGCCCCATGCGCTTGATGCTTTCATCAGCTAGTGCTCGAATGTCAGCCTCTTTGCCACAATCTGCAGCAATCCAATCTGCATCAATACCTGCAGCTTTGAGCTCTGCCACAGCTTGTATCAAATCTTCGGCTTTGCGTGAACTGACGATAACTTTGGCACCCGCTTCGCCCAAAGCATGTGCCATTTGCAAGCCCAAACCACGTGAGCCGCCTGTGACCAAAGCGGTTTGCCCTTTGAGATCAAATAGTTGTTGAATCGTGCGTGCCATGTTTACTCCAAGTTAAATAGGTATTCAATGCCAAATGTCGAATATTCTGTCAGTTTAAAAATCATCTTCGGCCATATTGGCACACGTCAAATCACGGCTAGCCACCACCTTTAACCAAGCAAAGATTTTAGGCAATTCATAGTGGTAAAAATAGGTTGTAGCCGGCGTATTTATTGCCTGAACTGCTATTTTATTAATAGCTAATTCGAGCCACATCCAAGCAATAACGACATGCCCAAAGGCTTGCATATAAGGCACTGCATTGGCCAAGGCTTCATTGGGGTTTGCTGTAGACCAAGCTGCATTGGTAGCATCTTCGACAGCAAGAACCGCTTTGTCCAAATCACTCGCATAGTCAGCAAGAGCTGGGAATTGTGCCGCGCGTTGGCTTGTCGCAGTCATTTTTCGCTTCAATAACTGCCAAGCTTTGCCGTCTTCCATGATCACTTTACGGCCCAACAGGTCAGCCGCTTGTATGCCATGCGTACCTTCATGGATCATGTTGAGACGGTTATCGCGCCAATATTGTTCAACAGGGAAGTCACGCGTGTAACCGTAGCCACCGTGAATTTGAATCGCCAAGCTGTTCGCTTCTAAACACCACTCACTCGGCCAGCTTTTAGCAATCGGCATCAGCACTTCTAAAATCAGT
>JAYWCQ010000258.1:0-3772 GCA_043780435.1 Polaromonas sp. | reverse complement strand
CGAAGTGCCCATGTAATGAAAGATCGGCTTGCCATCGAGGCTGAAGCGGCTGGTCGCGTCGGGCATCAGGCCCTTGCCCTGCGTGCCGCGAATCAGCTGACACAGATTGGTTTTTCGCGAGAGGCAAAACTTGCACTGGCGGCATTCCGGCGTGTACAGCGGTATGACGTGGTCGCCCTTTTGCAGCGTCGTCACGCCGGGGCCAACATCGACCACGATGCCGGCGCCTTCATGGCCCAGAATCGCTGGAAAAATGCCTTCCGGGTCGGCACCCGACAGCGTGTAGTAGTCGGTGTGGCAAATGCCGGTGGCTTTGATTTCAACGAGTACTTCGCCAAACTTGGGGCCTTGCAGTTCAACCGTTTCAATGGTTAAAGGTTTTCCTGCTTGCCAAGCGACGGCGGCTTTGGTTTTCATGGGAGAGCTTTCTGGATGTTTTCTGAACAAACGGTGATGGTAACTATAAACGAGCTGTGCAGGTTATCGTAAAAATCCACCCGCTTCCAGTAAATCTTGTACCAGCTCCAGCCGAATCAGCGGGTTATCCAGCGTTAGCAGCCGATGCCGCTGCGCGGGCTGCATGGGAATCAGCTCGCACCAGCGGTTGGCCACCCAGCCGCAATCGTCAAAAAGATAGGGCTTTGTCATCGGTAAACGCTGCCCTTCTATTGCCTCGCGCTCAAGTTGATGAGTCAGCGCGGTGATGAGCTGGCGCAGCGCCGTCACCGTGTCTGCAAGTTCTTGCGGCACAGAAATCGCTTGGTCGGCCTCAATAGGGCTAACTTGCGCCACCCATAGCCCCAGTTTTTGTTGTTCGCAACGCACTATCGTGAAACGCTTACCGCCCACGCAGTCAATGCGCAGCAAACCTGGCTGCGGAGCCGAATGCGCCACAATTTTGGCGCAAGTTCCGACAGAAACAAAGGCTTCTTGGCTCATGGGTTCTGGCGAAAGTGGTGTTTCATCAACAACTGGCGCATCTTTTCTCACCGTTTGCGCCACCACACCAAATTCCGTACCGTCAGCGATGCATTTTTTGATCATGGTGAGATAACGCAATTCAAAAATCTGCAGCGGCAGCAAACCCTCGGGAAACAAGATGGTGGTTAGTGGAAACAGCGGTAGCGTCATTAAAGTCATGCCAAGATAATGCCACGATCAGCCAATACCCTGCGTCTTGGGGTTAAATTTCTAAGCACCCAAATGTTCGCCATAATCAATTCATGCAAACCCCATTATTTTCAGCCAAAGGTCTTATAAAACGCTACGGCAGCAGCACGGTTGTCGACGATTTATCCTTCAGCATCGCCCCCGGCGAATGCCTGGGCGTGATCGGTCCCAACGGCGCTGGCAAAACCACCACCATCCGCATGTGCCTGGGGCTGACAGCGCCCGATGCCGGTAGCATCACCGCTTTTGACATGCCTATGCCAAAAGAAGCCCTCGCCATCAAAGCATTGATGGGTGTGGTGAACCAAAACGACACGCTAGACCCAGACTTCAACTGCGCTGAAAACCAGCTGGTCTATGGCCGCTATTTCGGCATAAAAACAGCCGATATTCGGGCGCGGATTCCGCAATTGCTCGAATTTGCGTCGTTGACCAGCAAAGCCGGCAGCAAACCGGGCGAGTTATCGGGTGGCATGAAACGCCGTCTCAGCTTGGCGCGCGCCCTGGTGAATGACCCCAAATTGTTACTTTTAGACGAACCCACGACGGGCCTGGACCCGCAAGCCCGCCATTTGATGTGGGAACGCTTGCAAATGCTGCTGCAGCAAGGCAAATCCATCTTGCTGACCACGCACTTCATGGACGAAGCCGAGCGCCTGTGTTCCCGCCTCTTGGTGCTGGATCACGGCAAAAAAATCGCCGAAGGCAAGCCGCGCGATTTGATCGCCCAGCATCTGGAGCCGGATGTGGTCGAGGTTTACGGCGCAGGTGCCTTGGCGCTGCAACATGCACCGCTCGCCAAACTGGCGGCGCGGGTCGAAATCAGCGGCGAAACCCTGTTTTTCTACACCCAAGACGCCAAACCGCTGCTCGAAGCGCTGCAAGCCTACCCGCAGTTGCGGACGCTGCACCGGCCGGCCAATTTGGAAGACTTGTTCCTCAAACTCACAGGCCGACAAATTCGGGACGATGCATGAACACCGCTATGACCAAACCTTTAAGCATTTGGCGCGCTCCGAACCTGTCCCGCCGCTGGTGGCCGGTGTTTTTGCGCAACCTGCTGGTCTGGCGCAAGCTGGCGATTCCCAGTTTGGTCGGCAATATCGCCGAGCCGTTGATGTGGCTGGTCGCTTTTGGCTACGGCATGGGCGCGTTGGTGGGCGAGGTCGCGCCCACCTCGGGCGGTGTCAAAGTGCCGTACATTTTGTTTTTAGCCAGCGGCAGCATCTGCATGAGCGCCATGCAGGCGGCCTCGTTTGAGGCGCTGTACTCGGCTTTTTCCCGCATGCACGTGCAAAAAACCTGGGACGGCATCATGAACGCGCCGGTCAGCCTGGACAACATCGTCATGGCCGAAATGCTCTGGGCGGCCTTCAAATCGCTCTTCACCGTGACGGCGATTTTGGGCGTCATGCTGGTTTTAGGCATCAGCCATAGCCCCAAACTGCTGGTCGCTTGGCCGATTTTACTCGGCGTGGGCATCACCTTCAGCTGCATCGCGCTGATTTTTAACGCCTTGGCCAAAGGTTACGACTTTTTTACCTACTACTTCACCCTGTTTTTGACGCCGATGATGTTTTTAAGCGGCATCTTCTTTCCGCGCGACCAGCTGCCACCCGTCGTCAAAATCATCTCCGACTGGCTGCCGCTGACCAACGCCGTCGAGCTGGTGCGCCCCCTGTTCATGGACCAGTGGCCACAAAACCCGTGGCTGCACGTCGCCGTGTTGGTGGCGTATACGGTGCTGGGCTTCTGGCTGGCTTTGGCGTTGACGCGCAGACGATTTAGGGCTTGAGGCGATAATTTGCTATAAATAATATAGCATACTATGCAATAAATACGCCGGCTATAGGTCAATTTTACTACTAAAATTCAAGTTTTCAAGGGTGCTCACGCTTTTTAAGCTTTCAACGCGTCCCTTGGCGTCCCGTTAGCAGTTTGGATTGTTCGGGTCGCACCGCCTCGTTTGCCCGGGTGGCAGTGGGCGATCCACGCCTTGTATCTGCGCACGCGGCACGCCTTGCGGTGCAACTTGCTGTACGCGCGGTGTGACGGGGCGCACTTGCGAGCTGGGTGCACGCCATTCGTTGTTTTCGGCTTTTTTGAAGTAGGGCAGCACGTCGGCATAGCGCCAGCCGGGGTTGCCTTGCTCAGCCCTATGGTCGTAGTCGGTTTTGTGGCCGCGCATGTAGACCATGGCGTTGATAGAGCTAGAGCCGCCCAACACCTTGCGCGTGGTTGGTAGCCTTTGCGGCCATTCAGCCCCGCTTGTGGCGTGGTTTCAAAGCCCCAACCGGCTGCGCCAGTCTGCGCCAACAGTGCCAAACCAGCAGGGCAGTGGATCAGCGCGCTGTTGTCAACCGGGCCAGCCTCGAGCAAGGCCACGGTGATGGCGGGGTCTTCGCTGAGCCGAGCTGCCAAAACGCAGCCGCCCGAGCCGCCGCCTATGATGATGTAGTCGAACATGGGTAAGTTGCCTAAAAACTAATCTAGCAAGCAATATCGGGCGCTGTCAAGGTAGTTGCCGTAAAAAAGTTCGATGCTCAAGCGGCTAATTTTTCTGGTTGATTCTGGTCCTTCAGTGTTTGCGGGTTGAGGTGCA
>JAYWCQ010000257.1:0-11442 GCA_043780435.1 Polaromonas sp. | reverse complement strand
CCTTAACGGCCTTGCTTTTTTACGTTCACAAGGCTGGCACATGTTTATTGCCGTTGGCGCCATCGTTTTGGCTTTCACGGGCGCAGAAGCGCTTTATGCTGACATGGGGCATTTTGGCAAACGTCCGATTCAGATTGCGTGGCTGGGGCTGGTCTTGCCCGCACTGGCTATTAACTATATGGGGCAAGGCGCGTTGCTGATGCGTGATCCAAGTGCCATGGCCAACCCGTTTTACAAGCTGTTCCCAGAAGCTTGGCTGATTCCAGCCGTCATATTGGCGACATTTGCGACGGTGATAGCCTCTCAAGCTGTTATATCTGGCGCTTATTCGATGACAAAGCAAGCGATGCAGCTTGGCCTTTTGCCACGCATGCAGGTGTTTTTCACCTCCACCAAAGAAGTTGGTCAAATTTACATGCCTGCCGTCAATTGGCTACTGCTGATCTCGGTTTTGCTTGCTGTTGTCGGTTTCGGTAGCTCATCGGCTTTGGCATCGGCTTATGGCATTGCCGTCACTTTTACGATGCTGATCACCACTTTGTTGACGTTTTTCGTGGTTCGCCATGGCTGGGGCTACCCTTTGCCGGTCGCCTTGGCTGCAACAGGTGTGTTTTTGGTGCTGGATACGCTGTTGGTCGTTGCTTGTTCACTCAAATTCATGCAAGGCGGCTGGTTCCCGCTGGTCTTGGGAATAGCCATCTTCACCATCATGGCGACCTGGAAACGTGGTCGTGAGCTGTTATTGAGCCATATTCGGCAAGATGATCCAGAGTTACTGCCCTTCATCACCGCCTTGTCAGCAGACACAACACATCGGATACCCCGCACGGCTGTTTATGCCGTTGCCAACCCCGACACGGTGCCCCAAGCGCTGATGCACAACATGAAGCACAACCAGGTGCTGCACGAGCGCAATGTGATCCTCACCGTCAAATTTCATGATGTGCCGTGGATACCCTTTGCTGAGCGTGTGCAGATCAAGCCCTTGGTACCCGGTTTTTGGAAGATTGAGGTGAACTATGGCTTCAAAAACACGCCGGACATACCCAAGGAGCTGGAACTCTGCCAGTCCAAAGGAAATGGCAGTGGTTTAGCGATCAATTTGTTCGAAACCTCGTATTTTTTAAGCCGGGAAATCGTGGTGCCAACTAAGGGCAAAGGCATGGCGCAATGGCGGGAAGCGATGTTTGCGGTTATGTCCCGCAACGCTGGCAGCGTGGCAGACTTCTTCCGTCTGCCCAACAATTGCGTGATTGAACTGGGTACGCGGGTTCAGATTTGAGATGATTCGATGTGGCTCAACGTAATTGTACCGAGCCACTAACCGTGACAGTAACCGTGTTTTTCCCGGCTTCAACAAGTACTGCTGCGTCGGCAGACGCTATTTTCATCGCCATTTCTGCCATGCGTGGACGGGGTGGGTAACCTTGGTCTCCCGCACTTACCGTTACTTCACGCACAATATAGTTACCCATACCAAAGCTTTTCGCGATGTCACCAGCTTTGGCGCGAAAGCGTTCAATTGCGGTGTTTTGGGCTTCGGCTTCTACCTTCGTGCGCTGTTCACGGCTCAAGCTAAAAGCCACATTCCCAATGGTTAGGGTTTGAATTTTGCCGGCTGTCGCGCTGATTTTGGCGAAATCTCGCCCTTCCAACACCAGCTCTGTTGTGCCTTGCCAGCCGTTGATTTTGCCGTCTTTGGTGTAGCGCGGGTAGAGGCTGAAGTTGCCGGTGCGCACATCGAGCTGTCCGGATTGAGAACCCTTTTTAGCCTCTACCAACGCCGTCTCTAGCGCAGTTTTGAGCTGCGTTTGCACCACGCTGGCATCAGCTGCTTCACGCGTGGTGCTCATGTTGATGGTGAGGATATCTTGCTGGACTTCAACCGCGGCATTGGCACTGAGCTGCACAATATTCAACGGCTCTCGGTAGCGCATTAAATCCTGAATATTTTGCGCAAATATGGCTGTAGCCGGTGTAATTATTACCTGAATTGCTATTAATTTCATAGCAATAAAGATTTGATTTTTCACCATTTTTGATTTTTTAATTACTTTTTAAAAACCGCTACGGCTTTTGACGCAACTGCTTGCGCAACTCCATGAGCTCTTCTTTGCTGAGGTGTTTTTCATTGATCTTGGCTGTCGCTGTTTCTACAGGTGCCAAGTTTGTTTTGCGAACGGTTTGTTCGTTTTTTGGGGTGGTATTTGAAGCAACATTCAGCGTGCCCTGGGCGTTATTTTTAACCTGCGCTTGTGCTTGAATCAACAAGATGCGTTCAGTATTACGGGTATGAAACTCCATCACCTTGGATGCAATCCACTCAGGATAAAGCCAATATGGTACCTCGGCTTCGGCGTGACTTGGCAGCGGTAGACAAGCTGCTAACCATAAACCAAACTGAAGATATGCGCTATGAGTTTTCATAAAATTGATAACGCTAACTGTAATGGATTGGTGTAGCAAACTTGTTCTTGTTGTAAAAAACTATATACACAAAGTCGCAAGAGTTGTAAGAATTTGTCAAAGTAAGCTCGCAAGCTTGCGTATTCAGCTTTCCAGGGTACAAAATACAGTTTTGTAAATGTAACTGCGTTTTGATGGTCACTGATCGTCAAATTTCTTCAATCTAGGCAAGAACTTACTATGCACCAAACTACCACCCAAACCACCCGTATCTTGGTCGTTGACGACGACACCCGAATTCGAGACTTGTTGCGCAGATACCTGACGCAGGAAGGGTTCGATGTGATCTTGGCCGAAGACGGCAAGGCCATGGACAGGTTTATGCAGCGCGACGCGATTGACCTGATCGTGTTGGACCTGATGATGCCCGGCGAGGACGGCTTGTCGATCTGCCGCCGTTTGCGCTCTGCGAACAACCGCATCCCCATCATCATGCTCACAGCGAAAAGCGAAGATGTCGACCGTATAGTGGGCTTAGAAGTGGGTGCTGACGATTATTTGAGCAAACCCTTCAACCCGCGCGAACTGTTGGCGCGAATCCATGCTGTGCTGCGCCGCCGCCCAACGACAGAAGCGCCAGGCGCGCCGTCAACAGACGACACGCCCGTGCGTTTTGGCGACTATGTGTTCGACATGGCAGCACGTAGCTTGACCAAAAACGGTGAAGATTTGCCCCTCACCACCGGTGAATTTGCCATGTTGAAAACTCTGGTTCGCCACCCACGTATTCCTATGTCGCGTGACAAATTGGCACAATTAGCGCGTGGACGCGAGTTTGAAGCGTTTGACCGCAGTTTGGATGTGCAAATATCACGTTTACGCAAACTCATCGAAGTTGACCCCGCCAAACCGCGCCATATCCAAACTGTGTGGGGTGTGGGCTACGTGTTTGTGCCAGATACTGAGCAGTCTTTAGCCCAACATTAAACAATTGAACACTTGTTCAATTGGGCCACTGACTCCTTAACTTAAATTAAATTGTCAGTGTGTTTTAGACTTTGCAGACGGATGTTTGGACTTAAACTTGGCTTTAAACCCAAGATTAATACCAAGTCAAAGCCATGAAACTCCGCCAACTGTTCCAAATCAGCCTATTTTGGCGCACCTTTGTGATGCTGGTGATGCTGATTTTGGCATCGTCTTTGGTTTGGTACATCAGTTTTAAAACACTGGAATCCGAGTCTCGCGCACAGCTCTCAGCGCGACAAATCAGCTCTGCGGTCAATTTAACGCGAAGTTCGCTGGTGCATGTCGATGCCATTTACCGCACGGCGCTGATCAAAAACATTTCAGAGCAAGAAGGTTTGTACATCCGCCCTCGCGAGCCCGAGGACAAAATTGCCACTTACGCGGTTGATCACTTTCGGATTCTCTTGGAGCGCGAACTGCAAACCCGACTGGGCAAAGATACTGTGGTGTCAGACCAAGTCAACGGCGTGCCAGGTTTATGGGTCAGCTTTGCGATTCAGGGCGATCCCTATTGGCTGCAGACCGATTTGGTACGGATTGAAACCATCAACAGCCAAGCCTGGTTGTACTGGGTGGCTCTGGCGATTGCGATGTCTCTGATTGGTTCGCTGGTGATTGGTGGTTTACTGAATCGCCCCCTCAAAGAGCTTTCATTAGCCGCCAACCATGTGCGTTTGGGGCATTTTGACCGCGTGAAATTAAATGAAAACGTGCTCACGACTGAAATTCACCAAGTGAACCGTGGTTTCAACAAAATGACGACGCAACTGTCAAAAGTTGAAATTGACCGAACCGTCATGCTCGCGGGCATTTCGCATGATCTGCGTACGCCGTTGGCAAGGTTGCGACTGGAAACCGAGCTGAGCGTGTCGGACAGCGGGGCGCGTGCAGAAATGAGTCAAGACATTGAGCAAATCAATGCCATTCTGGGCAAATTTTTAGACTATGCCCGCCCCCATGTCTCGCAGCTGCAAGTGATCAATCTGGCCAATGTCGTCTCCACCGCTGCGCAAATCCTGAATCTCAACGCCAAAGATGCGCAAGATATTGTGGTGACACACCACATCCCGCCGGATTTGCAAGTCATGGCTGATGCTGTAGAGCTGCAACGTGTGCTGACCAATTTGCTCGAAAATGCACGCCGCTATGGGAAGTCAACCATTTACCCAGCTTACGTGATGGAAACAGCGCCAGTGAGCCCTGACGAAGACAAGCCAGGCAATGAGCTTGACGAAGCCTGGTCACCCACACGTTTGTTTGAAGAGCCTGATGATATTGCCAAAGTAGACATTGACGCCCATATTCATGGCGATTGGGTGGTGCTGTCCGTGCGTGACCACGGCGGTGGCGTGCCTGCCGAAGCCTTAAAGCATCTCAATATGCCTTTTTTCAGAGCCAACGAAGCGCGCAGCAACGTGACGGGCACGGGCTTGGGCTTAGCGATTGTGGAAAAGGCCGTTCAAGGCATGCAAGGCAAATTAACCCTCAGTAATTGGGGCGTGCCAAACGCCAAAGACCAAGACGGTCAGCAGGTGCAAGTGAATCGGCATGCCAACCAAGATGGCGGTTTTTTAGCAGAAATCAGCTTGATGCGCCCTGCGCACAAATTGTTGGCTCAAAATGCTGCACTTGAATCAAAGAAGAAGAAAAATGCTTAATCTTGAGCGTCAGAAGCTGAGCAGCACCACTGCCCGGGCTTCCATGCTTTTGAACTCACCCACAGATCCCATTTTTTCAGCCGTTTTGGCTTTGACATTGACTTGTGAAACTGTGATGCCCAGCGCATCGGCAATGCGTTCGCGCATTTCGTTGATATACGGTGCCAGTTTGGGCGCTTGGGCAATCACCGTGCTGTCAATGTTGATGATGGTGTAACCCTTGGCCTCGATCTGTTGCCCCGTCAGCTGCAACAGCACCCACGAATCAGCGTCTTTGAAGTCTTCGCTCGTATCTGGAAAATGCCGGCCAATATCGCCCAAACCCGCCGCGCCCAAGAGCGCATCGGTGATCGCGTGCAACAGCACATCCGCATCTGAATGCCCCAGCAAACCGGTGGTGTGCGGAATCTCCACCCCGCCAATGACAAGCTTGCGCCCCGCCACCAGCGCATGCACATCCCAACCTTCACCAATACGAATGTTCATAAATTTACGAAGTAATTTCCAAAAATTTTAACCCTGTCCATGCCCTTTGGCAGCCAAAGCGCGCTGTTTGTCCTTCTTGCTCGGACGCTTACCTTTGATGCCGCCGTTTTTCGGGTTATTCGGCGATTTCAAACTTTCATGCGAGCTGCCGTCTTCATTCACAACAGCCGGTTTCAATGGCGCTAAGACAATCTCAGGCTCAAATCCTTCAATCTGCTCGCGAACCAAATTCAAACCCTGGCGCTTTTCAATCAAGCGGAAATGCGCTTCGGTTTCCGCGCTGACAAAACTGATCGCCACCCCGCTCTCACCCGCGCGGCCGGTGCGGCCAATGCGGTGGATATAGTCCACGCTGGAGCGCGGCAGGTCGTAGTTCACCATGGCGGCCAGGTTGGCGATGTCAATGCCGCGTGCGGCTACGTCGGTCGCCACCACGACTTGCCACTTCTTCGCCTTGAAGTCCGCCAGCGTCTGTGTGCGGTTCCCTTGGCTTAGCTCGCCGTGGAAAGGCACAGCGTTCATCCCCGCGTTGTAAAGCTTGGTGGCTACCAATTCTGCAGCGTACTTGGTCGCCACAAATACCAGCACCTGCTCCCAATCGCTGGTTTCAACGAGTTTTTTCAGCAACATGGTGCGGCGTTTCGGGTCAACTTGAATCGCACGCTGCAAAATAATCGGTGCGGTGGATGGCGTTGATTCGACCGCAATCCGGACCGGATCACGCAACAACGTGTCCGCCAAAGCCTGCACGTCCTTGGGGAATGTCGCTGAGAAAAACAAGCTTTGGCGCTTTTCAGGCAGCAAAGCCAAAATGGCGGCCAGTTCTTCGGCGAAGCCACCTGTGCGAATCGTGCCTCCCGCCGAAGGATTGCCGCCCATGTCTAGCAATCTATCTGCTTCGTCGAGCACCAGCATCTGCACCGAGCCCAATTTCAGCGCGTTGTGCGCCACCAAATCCAACAAACGCCCCGGCGTCGCGACCACAATGTCCGCCCCGCCGCGCAAATTCATCATCTGCGGGTTGATGGAAACGCCGCCGAATAGCACAGCAACTTTCAACTGCATCGGCAAGTGCTGCGCCAAACTGCGAATCGACTCGCCCGTTTGCGCTGCCAGTTCGCGCGTGGGCACCAAAATCAAGGCTGAGGTGTAACGCCCCGCATGACGAACGCTGCGTGCATTGCCTTCTTGCATTTGAAGCAGCTGCTGCAACAACGGCAAACAAAACGCCGCCGTTTTGCCAGAACCCGTCTGCGCCGAAGCTAAAACGTCCTTCCCCGCCAAAACCGCAGGAATCGCCTCGGTTTGGATGGCGGTGGGCACTTCGTAGCCTTGCAGCTTGACGGCGTTGAGAATGGCTGGGCTGAGGCCGAGTTGGTCGAATGAGGAGTCGAAAGTTGATGTCATACAGCCATTGTAACCGCTTAAATACGCGTAAACCCGTATTTATACCCATAAATACGACTATAGCCGGCGTATTTATTACCTAATGTGCTATAAAAAATATAGCATTTTAAAAACTTTTTTACACCCATAAGTGAATTGTTCCCAACTTTGAAAAAGGGGGGCTAGGGGGGATTTAACAGTTGGCGTGGCAAAAATCTCCCTCAATCCCCCTTTTTTAAAGTGGGAGACAAGAAAAAATCAAGTCTTATAACTCTCATCCATCCGATCCAACTTACGTAGCAACGCCGGCCAAGCCAGCGCCGCCCCCTGCCCGGCTGTCGCTACTTTCATGATGCCCAAGTTTGCATCGCACACCGCTTGCGGAATCATATTCAGCGGGCCGCCGGCGGCTTGAGCGTCGATTTGGATGCGGCAGCTGTTCTCGAACGTGTACATGTGCAAAAACGCGTCTTGAATCGTTCTGCCCACGGTCAGCAGCCCGTGGTTGCGCAAAATCAGGTAGTTGGCTTTGCCCAAATTGGCTTGTAAACGGGGCTTCTCGGCAGCATTCAGGGCTACGCCTTCGTAGTCGTGGTAGGCCAAAGACGCCAAAACAAAGGTCGATTGCTGGCTGAGCGGCAGCAAACCGCCCTTTTGCGCGCTCACCGCAATGCCCGCCCGCGTGTGCGTGTGCAGCACACAGCCCGCGTCTTCCCGCAGCTCGTGAACGCAGCTGTGAATCGTGAAGCCCGCAGGGTTTACGGGGTAGGCAGACTCGCTCAATCTGTTGCAACTTTGGTCGATTTTTACCAAGCTGGATGCCGTGATTTCGTCAAACATCAGCCCATAAGGATTGATCAAAAAGTGATGTTCAGGCCCAGGAATGCGGGCGCTGACGTGGGTGAACACCAAATCGCTCCAGCCGTAGGCGGCGATCAACCGATAACAGGCGGCGAGGTCAACGCGGAGTTGCCATTCTTCAGCGCTGACTTTGTCTATGAGTGAAGAAATGTTTAACATGTGTATTTTTCCTTTTGGTTAACTAACGAATTTCACTTATAAAACAACTACTTACTATTTCTTGAGCTTCACTCCGTTCGGGCTGAGGTATCGAAGCCTTAAAAACCCTTCGATACCTCAGGGCGAACGGTTTGCGCCTTGTTAAGCTGCTTGCTTTTCAATAGCTGACTTGTAAACCGAGTTTTTCGGCGTCGCCATCAAGCGCCGCAGCATGGGCTCAAAGGTGCTGATCGGGTAGATTTCACCGTTCGAGTCAAACGCTAAGTTGTCGTACTTTTCGACAAACTCGGCTGTTTGCGCATAAAACAGGTTGTCTTTGAACATGTCCCGCATGTCGCGGTTCAGTCCGATGTAGTGGAAAAAGTTGTAGCCCTGAAAAATCCCGTGGTTTTGCACCATCCACAGGTTAGCGTCAGAGACGAACGGCTTCAAAATTGCCGCTGCAATGTCCGGGTGGTTGAACGAACCCAGCGTGTCGCCAATGTCGTGCAGCAGCGAGCAGCACACATATTCTTCATCCCGCCCATCTTTCAGCGCCAGTGTCGCGGTTTGCAAGCTGTGGCTGTAGCGGTCAATCGGAAAACCACCAAAATCGCCATCCAACATTTTAAGGTGATCCAACACCCTATCCGGCAGTGATTTCGCCATTTTCATCGCATCAGGCACGATCAAGCCGACCCAGTCAGCCTGCGTGCTATCTTCCATGCGGGTGAAATTGGCTCTGGCGTTCATAGTGATTGTCCTTTGGGTGAATCAAGCAATTGTTGCAGTATCGTTCAAAATTTGCACTCTCACTGTCACAAAGGTAGCATTAACCTTCAAAATAGAGAAAAAATGGCTTTATACGACGTATTTATTACTTAATAAGCTATAAATAATATAGCATATCTCATATCTCATATCTCATATCGCATATCGCATATCGCAATTACCGCTTTTCAGGCGGCAAACCGTTAATCGCCGCCACCAGCTTCGCATAGGCCACCAAATCCACTGTTCGATGTTTAAGCTTTTGACTGGCTGGCTCGTTTTCCAAGAAGTTGTTATCTTTCCAATTTGTTGCAGACCGAACCGGCCGCTGCACAAAACCACCGCCGCAGTTTGGGCAGGTATTGCTCTTCAAAACCGTTTCAATACAGGTAGCGCAAAACGTGCATTCGAAGCTGCAGATGCGGGCTTCGAGCGATTCGGGCGGTAGTGATGTGTTGCAGTGTTCGCAGGTGGCGCGGAGTTCTAGCATGGTGGGCGCCTAAACGTTCAAGGCGACCGATGCAACCTAGGTGCTGACAGCAGCTGCAGGTTCTCATTCACAGCTGCTTCCACATTTTTGTGTTTCGCCATCAAGCCGCCCACAATCATGGCGGCTTTGAGTTGGTTGAGGTCTTTGATGGTGGGCGCTACTTTGATTTGCGCTATTGCCGCATCGGTGTTGCCGCTTTTGATGACTGCGAGCACTTTGGTGGCCCATTCGCCGGTTTTTGACATGATGTGGTTCCTTTTTAAAAGCTAAATCTATATCACTTAGCTAATACTAATGTGGCCTAGTGAAGTTTAAACCGTTCGCGCTGAGGTATCGAAGCGTCTGCGAGTGAGCTGACCCTTCGATACCTCAGGGCGAACGGGGGAATAGCTAAATCTATAACTTAGTTGTTATTTGCGCAGCGCTTGTAGCTTTGAGAAGGCTGACGCCATCACTGAAGGTGCTTGTGCGGTGGCTGATTGACCGTTGTTACCACGATACTGCTGTTGCCCTCTTCCCGCGCCTTCAAAGCGATTGTCAGACCTGTTATTGCCCTGTTCACTGCGCTGTGCCGGTTTTTCGCCCAATTTCATGGTCAAACCGATACGTTTGCGGGCGACGTCTACCTCCACCACCTGCACTTTGACAATATCGCCGGTTTTGACGACTTCCCTCGCGTCGGTGGTGAATTTGTGGCTGAGCTGGCTGACGTGGACCAGGCCGTCCTGGTGTACGCCCAGGTCGATGAACGCGCCAAAAGCGGCGACGTTGCTGACGGTTCCTTCCAAAATCATGCCTTCGCGCAGGTCTTTGATGTCTTCCACGCCGTCGTTGAAGCGAGCCACTTTGAAGTCGGGGCGCGGGTCGCGGCCAGGTTTTTCTAGCTCGCCCAAAATATCTTTGACAGTGATGATGCCGAATTTTTCATTGGCAAACAGCTCGGGGCGCAGGGCTTTGAGCATGTCGGCACGGCCCATCAGCTCGGATACGGGTTTGCCAGTGGTGGCGATAATTTGCTCCACCACGGGGTAGGTTTCGGGGTGAACGCCGGTCATGTCCAGCGGGTTGTCGCCACCGCGGATGCGCAAAAAGCCGGCGCATTGCTCAAAGGCTTTGGGGCCGAGACCGGTCACCTCGCTCAGTTGACGGCGGTTTTTGAACGCGCCGTTCGCCTCGCGCCAGCGTACGACCGATTTGGCGACACTGGCAGACAGACCGGAAACTCGGCTCAAAAGCGGGACGCTGGCGGTGTTCAAATCCACGCCAACCGAGTTCACGCAATCTTCCACCACCGAGCCCAGGCTGCGTGCCAGCTCGGACTGGTTCAAATCATGCTGGTACTGCCCCACGCCAATGGCTTTGGGGTCGATTTTGACCAGCTCGGCCAACGGGTCTTGCAAGCGCCGCGCAATGCTGGCCGCGCCGCGCAGGCTGACGTCCACATCGGGCATTTCCAGACTGGCGAACTCGCTGGCGCTGTAGACGGACGCGCCGGCCTCAGAAACTACTACTTTTTCAATGCCCCCCACCGTTCGCGCTAAATCCCCCCCCGTTCGGGCTGAGCTTGTCAAAGCCTTGGCCGAGAACCCTTCGACAGGCTCAGGTCGAACGGGGTTGGACTCGTTGCGAACGGATTGGTTTTTCGTCACCAATTTGATCAAATCCGCCGCCAGTTTGTCCGTTTCGCGGCTGGCCGTGCCGTTGCCGATGGCGATGAGGTTGACGCCGTGTTTCTCGCACAGCTTGCTCAAAATATGCAGCGAGCCATCCCAGTCTTTGCGTGGCTCGTGGGGGTAGATGGTGGCGGTTTCGACCAGTTTGCCGGTCGCATCGACTACCGCCACCTTCACACCAGTGCGGATGCCGGGGTCCAAGCCCATCACCACACGCGGACCGGCGGGTGCGGCCAGGAGCAAATCGCGCAGATTGTCGGCAAACACCTTGATGGCGACTTTTTCGGCATCTTCACGCAGGCGGGCGAACAAATCGCGCTCAGTGGACAGACTGAGCTTGACGCGCCAGGTCCAGGCGACGCATTTACGCAGCAAGTCGTCAGAGGCTCTGCCGATGTGGCTCCAGCCTAGGTGCAGGGCGATACGGGCTTCCGCGAGTGATACGGGTGCCCCCACGCTTGTCGCTGCGCGTACTACGCTGCCCCCCGAGGGGGCGTCGCCCGCCTTGGGGCTGCCCGGCGGCGTGCTGGATGTCGCAGTTGAG
>JAYWCQ010000256.1:0-3027 GCA_043780435.1 Polaromonas sp. | reverse complement strand
TTTTGAAAGAACCTCATAGCGCCAAGGCTGCAGGTGGCGAAAGGCCAAATCTTGCAGTTCGCGATAGGTTTGGTTCAAACCCAATCGATGCGCTATCGGTGCATAAATATCCAATGTTTCAGAAGAAATACGCCCCCATTTGCTGCGCGGCATATCGCTCAAGGTGCGCATATTGTGGCTGCGATCAGCCAGTTTGATCAAAATGACACGCACATCTCTGGCCATGGCCAACAGCATTTTTCGGAACGATTCGGCTTGGTTTTCTTCCCGCGTGTCGAATTGCAGCTTTTCTAACTTGGTCAGGCCATCTACAAGCTCGGCAACGGGGGAGCCAAACCGCTCGATCAGTTCCGCCTTGGTCACGCCGCAGTCTTCAATAGCATCATGCAACAGCGCCGCCATGAGCGCCTGCGCATCCAGCTTCCAAGTCGCGCATTGCGCCGCAACAGCAATCGGGTGTGTGATGTAAGGTTCGCCATTTTGCCGAAGTTGGCCCAAGTGCGATTCGTCTGCGAAACGGTAGGCTTGACGGACGGCTTCAATGTCCGTTTTGTCCAAATAATCTAATTTTTCAGTCAATGCCGCAAAACTGGCTGCCGCTGCATTGGCGCTGGCTTTTGCCATTGTTTTGGTGGTTGTTTTCGCCGTGTGTTTTGCCGGTGTTTTAGAAGGCGACTTTACCCCCAGCGCTTGGTTGTCATGCACTTTTTTGTGGGGTGACGTGTTCGCTTCGGGGTTCATACCTACACTTTAGCTGTTTGCGCTGTGGTTTGCTGTATGACGGGCAAAAAAAAGCACCAAATGATGGTGCTTATTCACATGTCGAGTTTTAACTCAGATGGGATTGCTTCAAAGTGGCACTTTGCGCAACATTTCGATACCAACTTTGCCTTCAGCAATTTCACGCAAAGCCGTGACGCAAGGTTTGTTTTTGGACTCAATTTTGGGTGCGTGGCCTTGGCTGAGCATGCGCGCACGGTAAGTGGCCGCCAACACCAATTGAAAGCGATTTGGAATTTGCACTAAGCAATCTTCAACAGTAATACGTGCCATGGGTAGCTCCGAAATGTAAAAACTCGATACGTCAATATCGATAAAACTAGGAAATATGCAGCGCCTCAAACACCGGCGCTCTGGCGCGAAGTTGGGCTGCAAATTTGAGACGTTGGGCGTGAACGATGGCTTTTAGGTCAAAAAGCGCACGATCAAACAGTTCATTGATTATAACGAAATCGAATTCTTTGGCCTGCGCCACTTCTAAAGCCGCGTTTTTTAAGCGTAAATCGATGATTTCTGGGGTGTCTTCACCACGTCGCTCTAAGCGAGAGCGCAATTCTTCCCAGCTCGGTGGGAGTATGAAAATCAAAATTGCATTGGAGAAAATTTTGCGAATTTGCAACGCACCTTGGTAGTCAATCTCCAAAATAACGTCGCCACCTTTAGAAACCCGGTCTTCAATGATGGATTTCGACGTGCCATATTTCTTGCCGTGAACGCTGGCCCACTCTACAAAGGCGTTGGTTTTGACCATTTCGTCAAATTCATCGGTGGAAATGAAGTAATACTCGCGCCCATGTTTTTCTTGGCCACGCGGGGGGCGCGTGGTGTGCGAAATCGAGGGGTGGACGTGCGAATCAAGCTCCAGCAAGGCTTTGACAAGGCTAGATTTACCTGCTCCACTAGGGGCGGCAATGACATAAAGTTGACCGGGATAATCCATGGTTAATTTTACAGAAGTATTGTTGAATTTATTTCAACACACTTCTGTGACGCTTAAATATTGGGTCATTATTCAGTTCTTATTCGATGTTTTGTACCTGCTCGCGCATTTGCTCGATGAGAACTTTCATACCAACTGAAATGCGGGTCAATTCCAAAACAGAGGACTTTGCGCCCAAGGTGTTGGCTTCTCGGTGCAACTCTTGAATCAAAAAGTCCAGCTTCTTCCCCATTTCGCCGCCTTGGATGAGAATTCGTCCAATTTCATCGATATGCGAGGCTAAACGTGTCAATTCTTCGGCAACATCGATCCGAATCGCAAAAGCGGTGGCTTCGTTGAGGGCTCTGTCCATGGCGACTTGATGGGCTTCTGCCTTGCTTTCAGAGTTTTCCAAGTTTACTGAGTTTCCTGAACTTCCCGAACCGCCGATAGCCAAAGCCTCTTTCCAGCGGTCCATGAACTTGTTGCGTTGCTGCTCCACCAACATGGGAATGAGCGGCCCGGCTTGCGATGCCAGCAAGCGTAGTTGCCCCAAGTGCGATTGCAGCATCAGCGTCAGTCGTGAGCCCTCGCGCTCACGCGAGGCCTGCAAATCTCGCACAGCAGATTGCGTTAACTGCATCACAGTTTGCGCTGTATCAGCGTTGTTTTTAAACGCATTGCCAGCAGAGCCAGACAAGCGCAACACATCGGCTACGCTGAGGCTGCGCGCATCTTTCAGGGTCGCTTGAATGTCTTTTTCAATCGTTTGTAGCTGCCCTAAAATCTCTGTCGTTGGCCGCGTTGGTAAATTCTGCAAAGAATTTTCAAGCGCAGCACGTATTTCCACCTTACCGCGTTTGAGATTTGCGGTCACCAATGCTCTGAGCGCGGGCTCGTTTTGCCGCAACTCATCGGGCAACTTGAGTGAAAGGTCTAAAAACCTGCTGTTGACCGACCGAATTTCAATCGAAAGTTGTATTTCTCCCAAAGCGCCGCTCGCCAAGGCGGTTGCCGTGCTTGCATAGCCGGTCATGCTGTAAACTGCCATTATTAATATTTCCTTTATGACGAAAGCCAAACTTTTCCCACTCCCGCCCAATACGGTGCTGAATGGGTACACCATTGTCCGTCAAGTTTCAGAAGGCGGATTTAGCTTGGTTTATTTGGCCCGCGACCCTCAGAACCAACAGGTTGCCATCAAAGAGTATTTGCCGTCTTCGCTCGCATCACGCTCTGAAGGGCAATTGGCGCCCCAAGTTTTGCCCGATAAATTGTCGCTGTACCGATTGGGTTTGAAAAGCTTTTTTGAAGAAGGTCGTTCGCTG
>JAYWCQ010000255.1:0-10978 GCA_043780435.1 Polaromonas sp. | reverse complement strand
TTCAATTGAAATCAACATCAACCCTGCCGATGTACGTGTGGACACCTACCGCGCCAGTGGTGCGGGTGGTCAACATATCAATAAAACAGACTCTGCGGTACGCTTAACGCACATTCCCACCAATACGGTTGTGCAATGCCAAGATGGACGCAGCCAGCACGGCAACCGCGAGGTGGCGTGGAAACGTCTGCGCTCTAAGCTGTATGACTTGGAAATGCGCAAACAACTAGAAGAACAACAAAAGCTGGAAGACACCAAAACTGACGTGGGCTGGGGTCACCAGATCCGCAGCTATGTGCTGGACAACAGCCGCATCAAAGACCTGCGCACGAACGTGGAAACGTCAGCGACGCAGAAGGTGTTGGATGGGGATTTGGACTTGTTTATTGAAGCATCTTTAAAACAAGGTGTTTAAAGCAAAGGTTTAGGTTTGCTTCGATGCAGATTTAACGCTCGACGTCAATCAAGCCATGCTTGACCGCTAACAAGGTAATTTCGGCTTGGTTCGTTAAGCCCAGCTTTTGCTTGACGTTGTAGAGGTGGGTGCCTACCGTCGATGCAGACAATGCCAACGTGGTCGAGATTTGCGCCACTGACTTGCCCCGAGCGAGTTGTATGAAAACCTCAAATTCGCGTGCTGATAATTGATCAGTTGGCGTCTTGTCGCCAGTGATGTCTTGAACAGCGATGCGTTGCGCAATATGCGCGTCTAGGTAACGTTGGCCTTTTGCAATGGTACGTATAGCATCAATCAGTACTTCGGGCGCACTTCGCTTAGACAGATAACCTAATGCACCAGCTTGCAAAGCTCGTTTCGGATGGCTTGTATCTTCATGCGCAGACAGTACCAATATGCGGACACGTGCATCTTTAGCGACCAAACGTTTGATGGCTTCAATGCCCCCCATGCCTGCCATAGCGATGTCCATGACCACCACATCCGGCGCAACACTTTCATACATTTGGCAAGCAGCTTCACCGCTGTCCGCCTCGGCCACCACCTCAATATCGCTACTAGCCTGCAACAAAAGCTTAAAGCCCATACGCACAACGGCGTGATCATCGACCAGCATGACTTTCAAAATGATTTACTCACAGTCTTTCTCGTTATCGGCAATTTGACACCCACTCGAATACCTGTTGGTTCTACACTCTCAAGTTCAAAAACTCCTTCGAGCGCTTGTGCACGTTCTTTGATGCCAAGCACGCCGTAGTGGCCAGGAGCTAGGAATTTTTCTAAAACGCCATTTCCATTATCAAGCACTTCTAGCTGCAAAAAATCGATTGCTGCATGTACTTTCACATCTATGCGGCTTGCATGCGCATGTCGTAAACAGTTGTTGACAGCTTCTTGCACAATTCGATAAACTGAGGTAGTTACCTCTTCATCAAGCCCCTCAAGATCGCCGCTTGTTGTGAGATACAAATTGACATCAGTATGAAGTAGCCGCCAATCGTCAACCATATCTTGCAAAGCATCTTTCAAACCAAAACGATCTAATGCTAACGGCCGCAGCTTAGAGATCAGCCTGTGTACGCCCTCGTAAATTTTATCTGCGCAATTCATCACCAGGTGAGCGGACTGGGCAATCATGTCGTCATGTCCCTCAGCTTTACGCGCAATAGCTAAGCCGATACTTTTAATAGCAGTTACTTGCTGTCCCATTTCATCGTGAAGCTCACGCGCTATGTAGCCCCGCTCCGCTTCGATGCGCGTTTGTATGATTTGCGTCAGTTCACGGTTTTCAGCTAAAGCCAGTGTTGCCGCTTGAGCTTCCTGACGAGCTGCAGCAGTGTCTTGCACCGACTGAGCCATGCTGTTAAAAGCGGTGCTGATCTGGCGCCCCTCATGGCCAGACAAAGCAGGCAACCGCGTGTCGTACACCCCATGCGCCACCTTCCCCAAACCGTGCACCAGCAAACTTAGCGGTTTGAGCACCCGACCAATCAGTGCATACACCAATAGGTTGGCCAGTACAAAGCTAGCCAGCACAATCCATATCATCGGGCGCAAATCATCCCAACCATCCAAGGTAGCGCGTGATGGGTCGGCTTGCAGTACCATGCGCCCCCTAGGTAGAGCGATTTCTTTGGGCGCCAGCGGCGGCGACACCAAATTGGTATACCACTGCGGTGCATCCCGCCCTATTTTGTAGGTTGGGGGTGGTGAGCGATACAGCAGTGTGTTTTGATCGTCGTACAAGCTAATCTCGTTTGCCCGTATACGCCCCACACGGGTCAAAAATTCGGTCATACCCTCCAGACCACCCGAACCGTACACAAAGTTCACTCGTGAGAGTAGCTGGCTGGCGACCACATTGGCACCTAGAACCTCTTCGTGCACGCCTCGGCGGGTGTTGTCGATTTGCAATCCAATCAGCAGCGATGCGAAAATCCCCAACAATGTGGCGATGATCAGGTTGATTTGCAGTCGCAGGCTCATGGTTTGTCCATCATCGAAAAATCATCACCCCAATTCACAAAGTTCCCATGCATTGCGTAATGTGCAATGGCATCGACCATTGCCTTCACCATAGCAGGTTCAAACGGGCTGTGGCCACAACCATCCAACCACTGCAAACGACTACCCGGCAAGTTTTGATGTAGATCCCATGCGGCTTGCGACAGGCAAATCCAGTCCAAACGGCCATGCACGATCGCGGTAGGCAATTCAGCCAAAGACTGGGCGCGCTCTAGCAAACCCACATCACCCCAAAAACAACCGTGCATTAAATAATGGCTTTGCACGCGGTATTTGTCCACCAGCGCCAGCGCAGAGTCTTCTGTGAGCAGCGCAGATGATGTGGGCTCTAATGGAACGCTTTTTCGCTGCGACACAACCGTCTCCCAAGCCTCCCAAGCTCGGGCAGCCGCCAGGGCTTCTTGTGGTTGGTCACTGCTCACACGGGCACATAGCCAGTGCAGCATATCTGCTCGCGCTTCTGCAGGTGCCTGCTGCACCAGCGCCGCCCAAGCATCGGGCAGCAGCTGCCCAGCGCGCTGAAAAAACCAGTCCACATCAGACTTTCGTCCTAAAAAAACACCGCGCAGTACCAGCCCTAGACAGACCAACGGATGCGCAGCCGCGTAAGCCAGTGCAAGCCCTGCACCCCAAGAGCCACCCACTACCAACCAGCGCGCTATGCCTAGGTGTTCACGCAGTTTTTCAATATCGGCTATTAGATGCTCACTGGTGTTGGCATGAACACTGCCTCGGGGTAGGCTGCGGCCACAGCCGCGTTGCTCAAACAACAGCACCCTGTAGCGCTGCAGGTCAAACAACTTCCGGTGCCGCGCTGAAAAACTGCTGCCCGGCCCGCCATGCAACACGACGATAGGCAGACCATCAGGCTGCCCACATTGCTCGTAGTACACGCTGTGGCCATCGCCCACATCCAGCATGCCTGCATCGTAAGGCGCTTGGTGTGGGTGCAGCTTGTCCATAGAGGTTGTCTCATTCATAGCCCACCATGCTAGCCGCATCTAGAACACACAAACTGTAACTGGCGCGACAGCGATCAAACTAATGAAATTCACTAGATGCGAATCCATATATTACCGATCCTGAAAATTCGACAAACCTTCACACTTCATACGGTACTATCAGATGTTCTGCTAGTATCCACCGCGTTTTGCGGGTTCAACACTCAGGAGTTACCGTATGAAATGGGAAAAACCAACAGCTACCGATATGCGTCTTGGCTTTGAAATAACGATGTACATCGCCAATCGCTGATCGCAGCTCACCCGTCGGGGTTGCCCCGGCGGGTGCTTGTGATTTTTTATCGCAACGTTCAAAGAAATACTCCCGCTTGAAAATACATGTCCTCGGTTCTGCAGCAGGCGGCGGTTTCCCGCAGTGGAACTGCAATTGCCCCAATTGCAGTGGGTATCGCACTGGCAGTAAACGCGTTTTAGCACGCACTCAATCGTCCATCACCGTCAGTTCTGACCATGAAAATTGGGTGTTGTTCAACGCCTCACCCGACATTCTTCAACAGATTCGTAGCTTTCCAGCCCTGCAGCCCGCCCGCAGCTTGCGCGACACCGCTATCAAAGCGATTTTTTTGATGGACGCGCAGATTGACCACACCACTGGCCTGTACATGCTGCGTGAGCACCACCTGCCACTGCCACTGTGGTGCCACCCTCTGGTGCGTGATGATCTGATGAACGGCAACCCGCTATTTAAAGTACTGAACCATTATTGCGGTATAGACTGGTACGAGGTGTTGCTCAGTAACGAGGGCTTTACCGTGCCAAGCGTACCCGGTCTGCGCTTTACCGCGCTGCCCCTCATCAGTAACGCACCCCCTTATTCACCACATCGCGACCAGCCCCAAGCTGGCGACAACGTGGGCTTGACCATTACCGAAACTGCGTCTGGCAAACGCATTTTCTACGCCCCCGGCCTGGGCCAGATGGAGCCGCACGTCTGGGCCGCCATGCAGGCCGCAGACTGCGTGCTGGTGGACGGCACGCTGTGGACAGAAGACGAGATGATCACACTGGGTGCATCTAAAAAAACCTCGCGTGCGATGGGTCACATGCCACAAACCGGCCCCGACGGCATGCTGGAATGGCTGGACAAATTGCCCAGCAGTACCCGCAAAGTGCTGATCCATATCAACAATACCAACCCTATTCTGGATGAAGACGGCCCAGAGCGCCAAGAGCTGACGCGCCGCTATATCGAGGTGGCCTACGACGGCATGGAGATCGATTTATGAGCACGACCTCCACAGCGCCGTGGAGCAAAGAGGAGTTTGAAACCCGCCTGCGCGGCAAGAGCACCAGCTACCACATCAACCACCCCTTCCATATCATGATGGCAGAGGGAAAATTGTCGCGCGAGCAGTTGCAGGGCTGGGTGGCGAACCGCTTTTATTACCAAATTTCCATCCCCCTCAAAGACGCAGCGATTTTGTCCAACTGCAATGACCGAGAGATTCGCCGCGAATGGATTTTGCGCATTCTCGACCACGACGGCATTAACCTGGGCGGCATCAACGACGCAGGTGGTATCGAGGCCTGGGTGGGCTTGGGCGAGGCTGTGGGCCTGTCACGCGACGATGTCACGTCGCTGCGCTACGTGGTGCCTGCAGCGCGTTTTGCGGTGGATGCCTATGTGAATTTTGCGCGCCGCCAGCCCTGGCAAGAAGCCGTAGCCTCCAGCCTGACCGAGCTGTTTGCGCCGCACATTCACCAGCAGCGCATCGACACCTGGCCCACGCAGTACCCGTGGGTCAATGCTGAGGGTCTGCGTTACTTCAAGCAGCGCCTCACCCAGGCGCGCCGCGACGTAGAGCATGGCCTGCATTTCACGCTGGACTACTTCAGCCAAACCCGCGCCCTTCAAGAGCGGGCACTGGAGATTTTGCAGTTCAAGCTGGACGTGCTATGGGCGTTGGCCGATGCCATCATGCTCAGCCAGTGCGAGATGGAAATCAAAGGTCCAATAAGTCCTATAGTCCTAAAGTGAGATTATCTAAATGACTGAAACCACCATCATCGGCCTAACCAACCAACCCCGCATGGCCAGCCACTACCGCCTGCAATGGGAAGAGGTGCAAAAATCCTGGGTGCTGCTGTACCCCGAGGGCATGGTCAAGCTCAACGGCAGCGCGGGCGAGATTATGCATCGGCTGGACGGCAGCAAAACCGTGCAGGCCGTGATTGATGACTTGGAAAAACAGTTTGATGCCACCGGTTTGGCACCCGATGTGCTGGATTTTTTGGCGATTGCGCAGCGCCAAGGATGGGTGAAAGCATGAGCACTTCTTTAGCCACAGCATCTGCGGCACAACCCGGCCCACCGCTGTGGCTGCTGGCCGAGCTCACCTACCGCTGCCCGCTGCACTGCGTGTTTTGCTACAACCCTGTCAACTTTGCCAAAACGGGCATAGAGGCCGAGTTGTCCACCGACGGCTGGCTGCGCGTGCTGCGCCAGGCGCGCGCAGCAGGCAGCGTGCAGTGCGGCTTCTCGGGCGGCGAGCCGATGCTGCGGGACGATCTGGAAGTGCTGGTGGCCGAGGCGCACCAGCTAGGCTTTTATACCAACCTGCTTACCTCCGGCGTGGGTCTGACCGAAGCGCGAGCCGCTGCACTCAAAGCAGCTGGGCTAGACCACATCCAGCTTTCGTTTCAGGATTCGACCAAAGAATTGAACGATTTTTTATCGCACACCAAAACCTTTGATCTCAAGCATCGAACCGCCCAAATGATCAAGGCCAACGGCTGGCCCATGGTGCTGAATTGCGTGGTGCACCGGCTTAACATCGATTACATCGAGCAGATCATTGACTTGGCCGTGGAGCTGGGCGCTGAATATTTGGAACTGGCCAATACGCAATACTATTCGTGGGCCGAACTCAACCGCGAGCAGCTGCTGCCATCACGCGAGCAACTAGAACGCGCTGAGCGCGTCACCAACGCCTGCCGTGAAAAACTGGGCGACAAGCTAAAAATCTTCTTCGTGGTGCCCGATTATTATGAAAATCGTCCCAAAAAATGCACTAATGGCTGGGGCAATATTTTCTTGACTGTCACCCCCGATGGAACTGCGCTGCCCTGCCACACCGCCAAAATGCTTAAGCATATCGATTTCCCCAATGTCCGTGACATGAGCGTGCACGACATCTGGAACAATTCACCAGGCTTTAACCACTTTCGGGGGGATAGCTGGATGAAAGACCCCTGCCGCACCTGCCCCGAGAAAGAAAAAGACTTGGGCGGCTGCCGATGCCAAGCCTATATGCTGACCGGCGATGCCAGCAACGCTGACCCGGTATGTGACAAATCGCCTCATCACCAACGCATTCAAGATGCTGTGGACTATGCCCAAGTGCCTGATTCTCAGCGCATCGTGGTCAAGCCATTGGTGTTTCGTGATATCAAAATGTCAAGAGGTCTTGAACCTGCTTCGCAATAAGCCATGTCTTATGCCCTAAGCTAAGGGCACGCGGAAGAGTATTCAAATAGTGACTACTGTAAAATGTTGTCAAAATGTACGTATTGACACTACATTTTGACGCTATAAGCCAGTCAAAACCTTCTATCTGACATCCTTCCTCACTGGATTGACGATCTTTTCAGAGAAAAACATCTCTACATCACTAAAAAGACGCTGTGACACATCCAACAACAGACACCAAAGTTGCTGCCTTGATTTTCGACATGGACGGCACGATGGTGGACTCGATGCCGCACCATGCCGAGACTTGGCTGGTGTTTGCAAAAAAACACAACGTCAACTTAAGCATTGAAGAAATGATGCGCCTCACTACGGGGCGCACGGGCTTGGAATGTGTGCGCCTACTGTTAGATCAACCCGAACTAGACGAAGCTGAAGCTTGGTCTATGGTGCATGAAAAAGAAGCGTTGTACCGTGAAGTGTTTGGCCCTATTTTCAAAGAAGTGGCTGGTTTTAAAACCTTTGCTGCGCAAGCGCGTGCACGTGGTTTAAAAATCGGTGTCGGTACGGCGGGTGATATTCAGAATGTTGAATTTGTACTGAAACATCTACAACTACACCCCGCACCAGACGCCATTGCACGCGGCGATGAAGGGCTGACTGGAAAACCCACACCCGCTATATTTCTAGAAGCAGCTAAGCGAATTAGCATGCAGGCTAAACATTGTATTGTCTTTGAAGACGCCCCTTTTGGTATTGAAGCGGCACGCCGTGCTGGCATGCGCGCCGTGGCCATCTGTACCAGCCACAGTGCGGCAGAATTAGCGGGGCCACACGTGATTGCAGCGGCAACCGATTACCACGAATTATTGAACGCAAACTTTTTGGAGAACCTGCATGTTGCAGCATAAAAACGACGAAAGCGCTGGCCAAGCCATCGCCATCAAACGCATAGATTACACCCCGCCCGCGTATTGGATAGACACCGTCGATTTGACCTTTGACCTCGACCCTGCCAAAACCCGCGTGTTGAATAAAATGCACATCCGCCGCAACGCTGCGGTGGATGTGCAGCCGCTCAAGCTGGATGGCGACGAGTTGAATTTGTCACGCGTTTTGGTCAACGGCCAAGGTTGCAGCTTCAAGATGGAAGGCAGCCGTTTGGTGCTGGACAATTTGCCAGATGAGTTTGACCTAGAAATTTTCACCACCTGCGCACCCGCTAAAAACACCAAATTGATGGGGCTTTACGTCAGCAATGAATCGTTTTTCACGCAGTGCGAGGCCGAGGGCTTTAGACGCATCACCTACTTTTTAGACCGCCCAGATGTGATGGCGAGTTTTACGGTGACGCTGCGGGCCAACAAAGCAGCGTATCCGGTGCTGTTATCGAACGGCAATTTGATCGAGCAAGGCGCACTTGACGATGACCGCCACTTCGCCAAATGGTTTGATCCGCACAAAAAACCAGCGTATTTGTTCGCCTTGGTCGCCGGGCAGCTGGTTTGCCGCGAGCAAAGCATCACCTCCCGCGCTGGCAACACACACTTGCTGCAAGTTTATGTGCGCCCAGGCGACTTGGAGAAAACCGAACACGCCATGAACTCGCTCATGGCCAGCGTGGCGTGGGATGAAGCACGTTTTGGCTTGAGCTTAGATTTAGAGCGCTTCATGATTGTGGCGACCAGCGATTTCAACATGGGCGCGATGGAAAACAAAGGCCTCAACATCTTCAACACCAAGTACGTGCTGGCCAGCCAAGCCACGGCGACGGATGTGGATTTTGCCAACATTGAATCGGTCGTCGGCCATGAGTATTTTCACAACTGGACCGGCAACCGCATCACCTGTCGCGACTGGTTTCAACTGAGTCTTAAAGAAGGTCTGACGGTTTTTCGCGACCAGGAGTTTTCGCAGGACTTGTGTGCTGAGCCCTCGGCCCGCGCCGTCAAACGGATTGAAGACGTGCGCGTGTTGCGTACCGCCCAGTTCCCCGAAGATGCAGGCCCTATGGCGCACCCGGTGCGGCCCGACAGCTACATAGAAATCAACAACTTCTACACCGTCACCATTTACGAAAAAGGTGCGGAAGTAGTGCGCATGATGCAGACCCTGGCGACCGAAGGGCCATCCGATCCTTTGGGTCGCGAAGGATTTGCGAAAGGCATGACGCTGTACTTCGCCCGCCACGATGGCCAGGCCGTGACCTGCGACGACTTTGCGCAAGCGATTGCCGACGCCAACCCACAGTCTGACCTGGCCCGGCTGCTGCCACAGTTCAAGCGCTGGTATAGCCAGGCGGGCACGCCCCACGTGCAAGCCACGGGCACCTATGACGCGCAAGCCCAAACCTATGCATTGACGCTAAAACAAAGTTGCGCGCCCACCCCCGGATTGGCAGAGAAAGAACCCTTTGTCATTCCCGTGGGTCTGGGGCTGCTGGGCAATGACGGCCGCGACATCCCCATGCAGCTCGCCAGCGAGAATGCGGCAGCGGGCCATTCACGTACTTTTGTATTGACGCAAGCCAGCGAAACACTGACTTTTGTCAACGTGCCCTGCGAGCCAGTGCCATCCATATTGCGGGGATTTTCAGCCCCCGTAGTGCTCGACTTCGACTACAGCGATGCACAGCTTCTCGCACTACTGGCCAACGACGCCGACCCCTTCAACCGGTGGGAAGCCGGTCAACGGCTGATGTTGCGTGGTGCTATTCATCTAATAGCTAATAACGCTGATTTGACAGGGGCTACAGCACTAAATAGTGACTGTATTGACGCCATGCGAGGTGTTTTGCGCCACCCGGGACTGGACGCCGCGTTCAAGGAACTGGTGCTTACCCTTCCGTCCGAAACCTACATTGCGGAACAACTTGCCATCGTCAACCCACAGCGGGTGCATGCAGTGCGTGAAGCCATGCGCGAGCAGATGGCCAAAGCGCTTTTTGCCGATTGGGAGTGGGCCTATCAAGCCCATCAAGACAACGGGGCCTATCAGCCTGACCCCCTGTCCGCGGGCCGTCGCGCCCTGGCGGGTATGGCATTGAGCCAGCTCTGCCTGGCCGCTCGGCAGTCTGGTGACCTTGTCTGGCCAGGCAAGGCCCTGCAGCGTTTCAAAGACGCGGGCAACATGACTGACCGTTTCAACGCACTGAGTGCGCTGGTCAATAGCGGTCACGAACTCGCAGCGGGCGCACTTGCCCGGTTCCATGCTCTGTTCAAGGACGAGGCACTTGTGCTGGACAAATGGTTTGCATTGCAGTCGGGCACCTGCGACCGAGATGGCAACATACTGCCTGCCGTGCGTCAGCTCATGGCGCACCCGGATTTCAACATGCGCAACCCCAATCGCGCACGCAGTGTGATCTTCAGCTATTGCAACGCCAACCCCGGGGCCTTCCATCGCGCTGATGCGGCCGGCTATGTGTTCTGGAGCGAGCGTGTGATGGAGCTCGACAGCATCAACCCGCAAGTTGCTGCCCGTCTTGCGCGTGCGCTGGACCGCTGGACGCGACTTACCGAACCCTATCGCAGCGCCGCCCGCGAAGCCATTGGCCGCGTCGCCGCCAAACCCGATCTCAGCAACGACGTGCGTGAAGTCGTAACCCGCGCACTTTCCAACTAGAACCATGGCGAAAAATATATCCCTGACCCGTTACCTCGTTGAGCAACAACGCGTAGACGGCCTCATTCCATCCCAATTGCGTCTGCTGCTCGAAGTGGTGGCCCGCGCTTGCAAGAGTATTAGCCAGGCTGTCAACAAAGGTGCCCTGGGAGGTGTGCTGGGCACGGCCGAGTCCGAAAACGTGCAAGGTGAAATCCAGAAAAAGCTGGACATCATCGCCAATGAAGTGCTGATTGAAGCCAATGAGTGGGGCGGGCACCTGGCCGCCATGGCGTCCGAGGAAATGGAAGGCATCTATGTGGTGCCCAACCGCTACCCGCAGGGAGAATACCTGCTGCTGTTTGACCCCTTGGACGGCTCCAGCAATATCGATGTGAACGTCAGCATCGGCACGATTTTCAGCGTACTCAAGAAGACAGAAGACGTTGACAACGGCCGGGT
>JAYWCQ010000254.1:0-5826 GCA_043780435.1 Polaromonas sp. | reverse complement strand
AATGCGGTCTTGGCTGGCGCGCGACAGTTTGCGCACCTTGCGGCCAAAGTACATGGACGGCATCACAATCAGCACCAAAGCGCCCAGCACCTGCAGCATGACGTAGGGATTGGTCCAGATCAAAATGCCCAGCGCGCCTATACCCATCACGGCGTTGCGCAGCCCCATCGACAGCGACGAGCCGACCACGGTTTGCACCAGCGTGGTGTCGGCGGATAGGCGCGACAGCACTTCGCCGGTTTGCGTGGTTTCAAAAAACTGCGGGCTTTGGCGCAACACGTGCGAATAGACCGCGTTGCGGATGTCCGCCGTGACGCGTTCGCCCAGCCAGCTCACCGTGTAAAAGCGTGCGGCGCTGAACACGCCCAGCGCCACGGCCACGCCAAACAGCGCGAAAAAGTGATTCCGCAGCGCCATGACGGACTCGCCTTTGTCGGTGCTGACCAAGCCACCGTCTATCAAACTGCGCAACGCCAGCGGAAAAGCCAGCGTCGAGACGGCCGCCATCACCAAAAACAGCAAAGCCAGCCCGATTTGCAGTCGATAAGGCCGTAAAAAAGGTAAAAGTCCCGAAATAGAGCGTGGGGAGGTGCCTTTGGGGCGGTCGGTAACTGTGGTCATAAGGGGCTAATTAGGGGGAATTATTGGAATTGCAAGACAAAGCTCGCTTTTCAGAGTTAACTAGGATTATCCGCTCTGTTTCCCCACTTTGAAAAAGGGGGGTAGGGGGGATTTAACTGTTGGCGTGGCAAAAATCCCCCTCAATCCCCCTTTGTCAAAGTGGGAAGCAAGTCAGTCTTTTGCTCCTAATTTCAAAGCCTCATCACGCGTCGATTTCAACGTCGCAGCATCCGCAGCCTGTGTCGGCCAGCCGCTCAAATGCTCTTGCGTGATGCTAGACAGCGCAGACAGCCAGGCGTTGTCATCGTTCAGGCAGGGAATGTAATTAAAAGTTTGGCCGCCAGCGGCGGTGAAGGCGTGGCGCACTTCCATGTTGATTTCTTCCAAGGTCTCCAAACCGTCGCAGTTGAAGCCGGGGCAAATCACATCAATGCGTTTGACGCCGCTTTTCGCCATGGCAATCACGGTCGGCTCGGTATAGGGTTGCAACCACTTGGCGCGGCCCAGGCGGGACTGAAACGTCACTTTGTACTGCGTGGCGTTCAAACCCAGCGCTTCGGCCAGCAAGCGGGCAGTTTTGTAGCATTCGCAATGGTAGGCGTCGCCCAAATGCAAGCTGCGCTCTGGGATGCCGTGAAAGCTCATCACCAGCATGTCTTTTTGGTCAAAATTCGGCTTGCCGTTGATTTGCCACTGCTTGCGCACGCTGTGCTCCAGCGCAGTGATGTAGCCCGCGTCGTCGTGGTAGCGGTTGACAAAGCGCAGCTCTGGAATGCTGCGCACCTTCGCCGCCCAGGTGTAAACCTGGTCAAACACGGCAGCTGTCGTGGTGGCTGAATACTGCGGGTAAGCCGGCAAAATCAGCACGCGGCTGACACCCTCGGCCTTGAATTTATCCAGCTGCGTCTTGATCGACGGGCACACTTCGCCCGTGGTGTAGCACATGGCGTAGCGCACGGTGACACGGTGCCCCGCTTCGCCCAGCCAGCCTTCCAATAAGGTGGCTTGTTTCTCTGTCCAAATTTTTAAAGGCGAACCGTCGGTCGTCCAAATCGACGCATACTTTTTTGCCGATTTTGTTGAGCGAAACGGCACGATGATCAAGTTCAAAATAAACCACCAAACGAGGCGCGGAATCTCCACTACGCGCGGGTCGCTCAAAAATTGCTTCAAATAGGTGCGCAGCGCGGCGGCGGTGGGCGCGTCTGGTGTGCCTAGGTTGCAGAATAAAACGGCCGTCGTAGCGTTGTTAGCGGGTGGTTTGCCGTGGGTGAAAGCGGGTTCTTTTTGAAAAGTCATTCCCTATTTTCGCCTAGATTTGAGCTTAAATTCAACCTGTGCTTTGTTATGACTTTAATTGACGACAACGCAGAACTTTTGTGCTCTGCGTAAAATTTCGTACCAACCACTATACAGCGGGGGCTATAAATGCAAAACGAATGGACGCGACGCGATTTTTCACTCGGTTTAGTTGCACTTTATGCCGCACAGCTGACCATGGCGAAAACCGCTAATCCACCGGATGAGCAAGCCTTGTGGCAAGAACTGCGCAAAGGCGGTTATGTTTTGCTGATCCGTCACGCCGATGCGCCCGGCACGTTCGATCCACCAGGTTTTCATCTCGGTGTGTGCAGCACGCAGCGCAACCTGAGCGAGGAGGGACGCGCGCAATCTAGGCGTTTGGGTGAATTGATTCGGTCTAAAAACGTTCCAGTCGATCAAGTTTTCAGCTCAGAGTGGTGCCGCTGCATCGATACCGCTACCTTGGCTTTTGGTGCGGACAGCGTGCAAACATGGCCCGCCATCAGCTCCCCCAGAGGTGGCGATGAAAAGCAGAAACTAGCCAATTTGGCTGCCGTGCGTCAACGTAGCAGCCGCGCCAGCTTGAAAACCAACATGGTGCTGGTCACGCACATGTTCAACATTCAAGACATCACCGGTAGCGGCGCTGCGCAGGGTGAGATTGTGGTTTTGCGGGCGCAAGACAAGCAATTGCGCGTGGTGGCGCGAATCGCGACTTAAATCAAAGCCACCGCCTGCTGCGCACTTCGCACCGCGCCTTCCAGCGTAGCGGGGTAGGGTCCTGCGACGTAATCGCCGCAGACCAATAAACCTGGAGCGATTTGGTTGCTGGGGCGCTTTAAATCAGGCGTGCAGGCGAAGGTGGCGCGTTTTTCTATGATGGTTTGGATGGGCTGCAGGTCTGGTAAATTGAGCTGTGACCTGCCTTGGACAATCACTTTTTCTTGCAACGCAAACCGATCGCCCTGGCTGGCGCTGACGACGAAGGCGAGCAAGCCGTGCTCGCCGCCCAGTTGCCCACGGTCAAAAACGAACTGGGCGGGGTTTTTACTGTCGATGTTGGCATCCAGTCCTGAATCACTCCGCAAAGCCAGCATGGGTTGCGACAGCTTTGCCCCTTTTGCATAGGCGTAGACCGTGGCTATGGCTTCATAGCGCAGCGCGTTCACGCTGTTTTGCCAATCTTGCACCTCGCGTCGGAGTAAATGTTCCAGTTCTTTTGCTATTTTATTCGTAGCTGCATAGGCAATATTTATGCCCGCTAGTGTCATATTTGAGGGTGATCCAGCGAGTATCACGGCATCAAACGACTGTTTTACGGTTGTAGCGTTAATTTGCCAGCCAGCCTTGCTGTAATCCATGTGCTCCACACGTTCGCCCAGCAGCACCTTGCCACCGTGTTTGACCAGCCAAGCGGCGGCGGGGTGGGGGAAGAGGTTGGACAAATCGCGTTTGGGAATCAGCAAGTTAGCGCTGCCAAAGCTTGTTTTGTCATCAATCTTGACGCTGGGGCTGAACATCGCATCTTGCAGCACCCGCAGAAACACCTGCGCGCTGGCGTCCGCCATGGGTGTGTTGAGTGCGGACAGGCACAGTGGTTCAATCAGTTCTGCCATGACTCTGGGAGTTATGGCGGGGTTAGATTTTTGGCAAAGCTGCAACACGCTGAGATGCTGCGAACAGCTAAACTCACCACGCTGCCAGCCCGAAGCAGCCCGTAACAGCGCCCATTTGTCGCCCCACGTCCAGCCTTTTGCGGTGGCAATGCCCCAAGCAGCGTCTAGCCCTACGACCCAAGACGCTGGCCAATCCGGCAGTTTTAAGCCCGTTTTGTCGGGGAATTGCAGCGTCAAAGGCATTCGCAAAAGCGCATTTTCAAGGTTCACGCCCACGGTTTGCATCAGCTTCAACGTCTCAGAATATGCACCAATCAGGATGTGCTGACCGTTGTCCAGCGTAACTGGTGTGCCATCTGGCAAGGTGCTGGTGTGGGAACCAGATACGACTCTAGCCCGCCCACCTAGTGCATGAGATGCTTCAAAAACAGTAGCATGGTGGCCAGCCTGCGTTGCAACCACAGCCGCCGCCATGCCCGCCCAGCCACAGCCCACGATGGCGATGTTTTTGGATATTTGCTTAGACACGACTTCAGACCTTGCCTAAAGCCTGAACTTTCCAAGCAAGCCATAGTTTGCGCAGTGGCGTCAGGCTGATGCGCTGGTTCAGCACCGCGAACTTCTCCAAATCAATTTCCCGCAACAGCGTGCGGTAAATGCTGGCCATCATGATGCCGGGTTTTTGGGTATGGCGGTCGGCTTTCGGTAACAGCGTGAATGCCTCGTCATATAAACCATGCGCCCGATGTGCTTGGAAAGCCATCAGCGCTTGAAAACGGGCGTCAAAATCGGGCAGGGCGGTCGCGGGCGTGTATTTCAGCAGCTCATGCGCCTTCACGCCAAACTGCTGAAGCTCGCTCATCGGCAGGTAAATCCGCCCCCGCCGTGCGTCTTCACCCACGTCACGGATGATGTTGGTCAGCTGAAAAGCCTGCCCCAGCTTGTGGGCATATTCCGTTGTTTTAGGGTCAGTCTGCCCAAATATCTTAGCCGCCACCTCACCCACCACGCCAGCGACCAAGTGGCAATATTGCTGCAAATTGGGGTAATCTAGGTAACGGGTCTGTGATAAATCCATCTGGCAGCCGTCAATCACGGCCTGCAAATGCCGCTCTTCAATGCCGTAAATCGCGCAATGTGGCATCAGCGCCTTCATCACGGGGTGCGATGGATTCCCCCCAAACGCTTTAGCCACCTCCGCCTGCCACCAAGCCAGTTTGGTAGCCGCGACGCCGTGGTCCACCATCTCATCCACCACATCGTCCACCTCCCGGCAAAACGCATAAAACGCCGTAATCGCAGCGCGGCGCGGTTTGGGCAGAAACAGAAAAGCGTAATAAAAACTGCTGCCAGAAGCGGCAGCTTTCTCTTGGACGTATTGCTCAGGGGTCATGGGCAGTATTGTTACACTGAATTTGAAATTGTAATATTTAGGGATTTGTTTGCATTTGCTATAAATAAAATAGCACCTTAGTAAATAAATACGCCGGATATATTCATATTAACCCCTATTTTCGTTACATCCACAGCGCTCTCCACCCAATCACCACGTAATCCAACTTAGTCAGCTTGGGGCGCTTGACCAGCATCGCATAATCCAGCGCTTTGATTTTGTCCAGAATGCGTAATCCACCTTGTACGACGAATCTAAGCTCCCAGCCAGCCCTACCAGGGATTAAATGCACTAATTGAGAGCCTTTTAGCATCCTGGCTGAGGTATTTATTGCCTGAGATGCTATCAAATAAGTAGTATTTTTGGTTTGTTTTAGGCTAACCAAGTCCGCTCGGCTGACGTTGAATTTGGCGCTGGCGTCTTCAGGCAGGTAAAACCGGCCACGGGGGATGTCTTGGCTGAGGTCTTGCCAGAAGTTGATGAGTTGCAGAGCGGTGCAGATGTCGTCGCTGTAGCCCAACGCAACGTCGTCTGTGATGCCGTAGAGGTGCAACAGCAGGCGGCCGACGGGGTTGGCGGAGCGGGTGCAGTAGTCGTGCAATTCGACTTCGGAAGCGTAGCCTTGGCCGTCGTGGGTCTTGCGGATGTCTTGTTCGAAGGCGCTGAGTAAGTCGTCTAAGTGTTTGATGGGTAAAGAAAATTTGGCGATGACTGCGGTTAAGGGGGTGAAGACTTGTGGCCAGCGGGGTGAGACTTGCGCATTTTTTGACGCTGCGATCAAATCGGCGCGAAAGTCGGCTAGGTCGTCCAAGCGCTGCTGTGGGGTGTTATTGCCTTCGTCCGCAAGGTCGTCCGCGGTACGGGCAAACCAATAAATCGCAGCGATAGCCGAGC
>JAYWCQ010000253.1:0-3174 GCA_043780435.1 Polaromonas sp. | reverse complement strand
ACCCACCTTTGGTAAATGGGTCGGCCTGGAACTAAGCGAAGACAACCGCAAGCAGATCTGGATACCTGCAGGCTTTGCACACGGTTTTGTGGTGACCAGCGAGTCGGCAGAGTTTTTGTATAAAACCACCGACTACTACGCGCCAGAGCACGAGCGCTGCATTGCCTGGAACGACCAGGGCATTGCCATTGATTGGCCTTTGACCATGCACCCCAGCCTGTCTGCCAAAGACCAGCAGGGGCTGGCGCTCTGTGAAGCCGAGACATTTTAGGGTGGATGACCAGTCTTGCGACTTAGGCAATATCAATGTAGATATTGCCAACGTTATTACAAAAACAAGAGACCGTAATTACACGGGCGCTGTATGGCTGTTGAAAACAGCGCAATTAGGTCAAATTGGCGCAGCATAAACAGCTTCATTTTTTCCTGTGACCATTAATTTAAACTACCGTCCCGAAATCGACGGCCTTCGCGCTGTTGCAGTATTGCTCGTCATCGTGCATCACCTTGGCTTTTCAGCGCTTTCGGGTGGCTATATCGGTGTGGACGTATTCTTCGTAATTTCTGGTTACCTAATCACCAAAATCATCGCGGCGGAGATGCGGCAAGGCAGCTTCTCACTCAAAAACTTTTACAAGCGCCGAATCATTCGTCTTGCGCCAGCATTCTTTCTTGTTTTGGCGGTCACCACGCTTGCAAGCGTGATCGTCATGCTGCCAGCGGAGCTACTTGCATATTTCAGAAGCGTGATTTTTTCCACCGTGTTCTCGGCTAACTTCTTCATGTGGCGAGAGGTAGGCGGATACTTTGGTGTGTTGTCAGGCAAAGTTCCGCTTCTCCATCTCTGGTCGTTGGCGGTTGAAGAGCAGTTCTATATCCTCTGGCCACTGGCGTTCCTCGGTCTCTTCAAACTTGCAAAACCTAAACACCTCTGGGTCATCATTGTAATTTTGGCGCTGTTCGGTTTGTGGGTGTCAGAGTGGGGCGTAAAAAACTACCCTGCCGCTGCGTATTATCTGATGCCAACCCGCGCTTTCGCATTGCTATTTGGCGCTCTGATCGCCGTGATGCCAAGAGTTCATCTGAGCCCGCGTGAGGCAAACGGAGCCACTTTATTAGGCTTGGCGCTGATCATGGTGCCGGCCTTTACATATTCCACGCATAGCGCTTTTCCGGGAGTAAAAGCGCTGGTCCCAACTCTGGGTACGGCTTTGATCATTGCCTTTGCCAGCCACCGAAATGACTGGGTAGGTCGTCTACTTGCTGCTAAGCCTCTGAACTTTATTGGGCGGATTTCGTATCCCGCTTACTTGTGGCATTGGCCGCTGATAGTGTTTTTGAATATTTACTTGATTGAAATTAACACTTACGTAGCAACAGGCGTAATAGCAACTACCCTATTATTGTCTGCGTTAACATTTTGGTATGTGGAAATACCAGCTAAGAGGGCGCACTCGCTTAGATTTACTACAGTAGGTGGTCTTGGCTTCGCCGTCCCATCCGCCATATTTCTGTCATTTTCTGTTTTTGCTGACTTCAACAAAGGCTGGCCGAATCGATTTGAGGACAGTCTGAACATCAAGAGTGATGCTGTCCTTTCTTATTCAAACAAAATAAGAGGCCGTTGCAATGAAGGGAGTGTGATGAACCCATTGCCACCTGCTGAATGTGTTCTTGGGGTAAATGTGAAAGGAAAAACGGTTGACATTTTATTGATCGGAGACTCTCATGCAAATCACTACACCGGCATGATTGATGTGATGGCGAAAGATGCAGGCTTGCGTGGCTACGACATCACACAAAGTTCCACAATATATCTTCCAGAAACGCACAGATTCTATATTCGAGAGGGCAAAGAAATTGAACATTCAAATTTCTATATTAGAAACAAAGTGGTTCAACAAGAAATAAAATCCAAAAAATTTAAATATGTTGTGCTTGGCGGATCATTCTCCGATAGCTTGAGGAATGAATATTCGCTTGACAGCAGTAATCGTGGAAATGGGAAGCTTGTATTTAAAGCTCAATTTGAGAAAGGAATTGAAGAGATTATTGAAAGTGGTGCGATCCCATATATTATTAAAGGTAATCCATATTATTCATGGGAAGTTCAAAGTTGCTCTTTAAACAATCAACGATTTGGTTTAAACAATAATTGCAATATGAGTATTTATGAGTTCAGAAAGCAATTCGATGAGTGGAGTAAGTTTTTAGCAAATTTATCGGAAAAATATTCTGCAATAGTAGTTATTGATCCTGCATTGATCATGTGTGATGAACGACGTTGTTTGAGTGACTTGGATGGCGTACCGCTTTATAGGGATGGTGGGCACCTAAATCATGTTGGTTCGAAGCTGATCGGAGAGCACTATCTCAGGCAGTTTGGCAATCCATTTAAAACTGATTTTATTAAAATTTCTTCGCCTGCATTAGTCCCGCAGCTGCTCGTCCACCATGCACCATAGTTCAACTGAAATTCGACAAGCTTTTAGCCCACGCGAGTTACGAGTTGTGAGTGGCCACATGAATGCTGCAATGTATTTATGACGGAAACCTTGCTGTCTCAATGGCTGGCTGAACCGCAGCGCCCCAGATGAAACAAGCCATTCAGCTCGGCACGCTTTCTGCGGCAAACATTGGTATTGCCTTCCTGTTCCAGTGGTATGTGCTAACCCAATTGGGACCCGGAACTGAGACGGATGCGTTGTTCGCCGGCATGACGCTTCCGCAATTGGTATTGGCAGTCATCAGCGGGTCGCTCATGCACGTTTTGGTGCCGCTGCTTGCGGGTGAAGACGAAGACCGCCTGCGCCACGATGCATGGGGGTTTCTTGTTCTTGTCGGTGGCTTGTTCGGCGTGTTGGCAACTGTTCTTTACGTGACTGCTCCGTGGTGGATACCGCTCACCGTGCCCGGCTTTGACGCAGCAGGAAAGGCATTGACAGTCGAACTCACGCGCATTCAACTGATCGGCATGGTTTTTGCCGCTGTCAATGGGGTGCAATGGGCCGCGTACCATGCAAAGCAGCAATTTGTATGGGCTGAATTTACGCCGATTCTGGTCAGTGCTTTTGCCTTGCTGCTATTGATTTGGGCGCTACCCCGCTATGGTGTGGTTGCGGCGGCATGGATAAGCACCTTGCGCATGGGCCTGCAAACCCTGTTGCTCGCCCC
>JAYWCQ010000252.1:0-4271 GCA_043780435.1 Polaromonas sp. | reverse complement strand
CTCGGTGCAACTCGCCAGCTACCAAAACGAAGCGCAAGACCCATGGCTTGAAGCGCGTGATGCGGCGATGGTGGAACTGCTTTACGGCAGCGGTTTGCGTGTCGCAGAGTTGGTGGGTTTGGATGACGTGGCGACAGCCACGTCGCGCGGTTGGGTGGACATGCAGGCGGCAGAGGTGCATGTGTTGGGCAAAGGCGGTAAGCGCCGTGCGGTGCCGGTAGGAGCTAAAGCAATCCATGCTTTAGAGGTATTAAAATCTATGCGAGCCAGCGTATTAAATACTTACACTGCTATTAATAATATAGCGAAAAAGAATAATGCAAGCAATGATGAATACGCCTTATTTTTGGGCCGAAACGGCACGCGGCTGACGGCGCAATCTGTCTGGCAGCGTTTGAAACGGCGCAGTCTGCAAGCGGGTTTGGCTGTGCCTGTGCATCCACACATGTTGCGCCATTCGTTTGCCAGCCATGTGTTGCAGTCCAGCGGTGATTTGCGGGCGGTGCAGGAGCTTTTGGGGCATAGCCAAATCGCGACGACACAGGTTTATACGCGATTGGACTTCCAGCATCTCGCAAAAGCTTATGATGCAGCGCATCCAAGAGCGAAAGTAAAGGTGAAAGTGCAAGTTAAAACAGACAAATCGCCATGAACTTGGCTTGAATTTCGACCTTTCATCATCATATAATCAGGCAAATTACTGTATATATTCACACATTATTTTTCAATTTCATTTTCTTTTTTTAGGTAATTCTCATGAGTCTCATCCCCGTAACCATCTTGACCGGTTTTTTAGGCTCAGGTAAAACCACGTTGCTGAAACGCATTTTGACCGAGGCACACGGTCAGAAAATCGCTGTGATCGAAAATGAATTCGGCGAAGAAAACATCGACAGCGACATTTTGGTGACGGACACCACAGAAAACATCATCCAAATGAGCAACGGCTGTGTCTGCTGCACGATTCGTGACGATTTGCGGGTCACGCTGCAAGATTTGGCGGAGAAGAAACGCAAAGGCGAGATCACCTTTGACCGCGTGGTGATTGAAACTACGGGTTTGGCCGATCCTGGCCCAGTGGCGCAAACGTTCTTCATGGACGAAGAAATTGCGGAACAGTATTTGCTGGACAGCATTTTGACGCTGGTAGATGCCAAACACGCCGAAACGCAGCTGACAGATCGGTTAGAAGCGCGCCGTCAAATTGGTTTTGCCGATCAAATTTTCATCAGCAAGTCTGATTTGGTCACCAAAGACGAGTTAGAAACCCTGATGCACCGCATCAAACACATGAACCCGCGCGCCCCACAAAAAACCGTCCATTTCGGTGAAGTGGCGATTGCGGATGTGTTTGATTTGCGCGGTTTCAACCTTAATGCCAAATTAGACATCGACCCAGAATTTTTAAAGGATGACAACGCGGTTGATGCAGAAAATCTCGGGCCTTTTTTAGGTGCCAATAACTCGCACAAACACCATGCGCATGACGACGATGTAAAAAGCTTTGTTTTTAAATCTGACAAATACTTTGACGCAGCAAAACTTGAGGATTTCTTGGGCGCGATTGTCAATATTTACGGCCCGCGCATGCTACGCTACAAAGGTGTGTTGAACATGAAGGGCACGGAGCGTAAGGTCATTTTCCAAGGCGTGCACCAATTGATGGGCAGCGATTTGGGTCCAATCTGGGCAAAAGGCGAGAAAAGGGGCAGCAAAATGGTGTTTATTGGCATCAATTTGCCAAAAGATATCTTTTTACAAGGTATGGAGCAGTGCTTGGTTTAAATCACGGCTGAAACAGCTACAATCCGCGCGCTGATTGATTTTTGGCAATAGTTGAATATTTACTTGCTACTGTATGGTGCAAGTAAATTTTGAGTGGTTTTAGGGTGAACGTATTGGTTTTCCGATGCGTGTGAGTTGATTGTTTGATTTTAATAAATACCAGCTAAGCTGGGAGGCAATGAATGAAAACCGTAGCGAAAAAAGCAGTTAAAAAAGCGCCCATCAAAGTGGCAGCTAAAGTTGTGACTCAAGTTGCTGCGAAGAAGACAGTGAAGCCTGCAAAAGCAGTTGCTAAATCCTCTTCCAAACCAGCGCCTAAAACCGTAGCCAAACCAGTCAAAAAACCTGCTGCAAAACCTATAGCCCAACCCATAGCAAAAGCTTCAGCCAAACCAGCCCAGAAGCCAGCGCCTAAAGCGGTGACGAAGTCTGTCGCAAAAACTGCCACAAAAGTAGTTGCTCAAAAAATCAGCAAACCCATTGCAAAGCCTGCTGTTAAAGCAAAAGTAGCCAAAAAGGTAGAAGCTCCAACTGCCGTAGTTAAAGCAGCGAAAACAGCGAAAGCAATTAAGCCGGCTAAACCAGTCAAGCCAGCTAAAACGATTGAAAAATCAAAAGCTGTACCCAAGCCATCCAAAGAAGAGTCAAAATTAAAGCAACCCATGGTCATCGCGTCGAAAATAGCCCCCCCAGAAACCAAAGATATATCGCCTGCAGCACCAGCACAGTCAAAAGCCAGAACCTCAAGATTAGCGTCGTTGACTGTGCCTTCCATGGCGCAATCTGTCGCCTCAACCGCTGCAAAATCAAGCTACGGACCGCATGTGCCGTCTTTGGCAATCATTCCGCCACCGCAATTTGCAGCTAAACACAATCCAAAATTGGTCAACAATTGGAAGACGAAAACGGCCGAAGAAATGAGTGATGAGGAGTTGTTGGCGATGCCCGACTCTGAATACATGAACATCAAGCAAATGACGTATTTCCGTCTGAAATTGATAGAGTTGAAGCAGGGTATTTTGGCTAGCGCCGGTGCCACCACCGAGCATTTGCGTGATGATTCTGCTGTCGTGCCCGACCCTACGGATCGTGCAACGATTGAAGAGGAGCACGCGCTAGAGTTGCGTACCCGTGACCGTGAGCGCAAGTTGCTCAAGAAGATCGAGCAGTCAATTGTGCGTATCGATGCGGGTGACTACGGCTATTGCGATGAAACGGGTGAAGCGATTGGCGTTGGCCGTTTGCTGGCTCGACCAACCGCTACACTGTCGTTAGAGGCGCAACAACGCCGTGAGTTGAAGCAAAAAATGTTCGGCGATTGAAGACTGTTTGCCGACAATGCTAAAAACACCTCTTACAAGTCTTTAGCCATGAGTTTTTTGTCTGACGCCAAATTTGCAGCTTCATCATTTCTTTCATCTTGGAAGAATAAAGATGATGCGGTGTCAACAGGTAACAATAAAACGCCTGTGCGCACAGTTGGCCATCTGCGGGGTGAGGCAAAGCGAACTTGGACAATACGCAAGCGTGAGTTTGATAAATTACGCGCGCTGTGTCGAAACGAGACGATTGATGAAAATAGACCGAAACAGCGGTTTTTTCACACCAGCATGCTGACCGATTTGAGTGAAAAATCGTCAACCATCAAGAAAATCGACGAAATCGAAGCGCAAATGTCTATGCAGTGGTGGAAAACGGATCGTTTAGATTACAGCCTCAAAGAAAACTCTCAAAAACCGTATTGATGCGGTCATCAATAAGCTTTCACTTTTCGCCACTTTAGGCGTGTTTGTTGTGATAAATGTTGCAACACTGCTGTTTGTTTTTCGACAGCTCTTTTACGCTACAACTATTACATTCTTATTCATGATAAAGCACCACTTTCAGTGATTGCTGTAAGTCGTTATTTTGTATAGATTTTTTATCGTAACATTCAAAATAATGCTCTAAGTCTATGATTTAATTGAAATATTAGCAGTTGAAATACGTTGTCAAAGAATAATTACCTGATATAGTTGAAATAAGTGCAAATTAGTGGGTAAAAGTGCACTAAATTGTAATCATTCTGTTGAATTATTCTTTTGGGACTACGTATTGTGTTTTTTGGCGCTTCTTCTTTGAATTTGGATGCGAAAGGTCGGCTTTCTGTGCCAACACGCCACCAAGAAGCACTGATGGCGAGCTGTGAAGGACAAGTCACTATCACCCAGCATTACGAAGGTTGCTTGATGGTCTTCCCGCGGCCAGCATGGGAGGCATTTAGTGCCAAAATTACAGCCTTACCCATGTCATCAATGTCGCTCAAGCGTTTGTATTTGAGTAACGCCATGAGTGTGGAGCTTGATAGTACGGGGCGCATTTTGATTTCTCCAGAATTGCGTGAAGCAGTCGGCATCAACAAAGAAACAACTTTGCGCGGCATGGGGTCCTATTTTGAGTTGTGGGACAAGGTTGCCTACGAAGCTTACGATGCGCGCACCAAGAAA
>JAYWCQ010000251.1:0-4203 GCA_043780435.1 Polaromonas sp. | reverse complement strand
TAGCTTTGTCGCCTATCTATTTCCATGGGCTTTTTTAACGGGAAATAGTGTCGTTTTTGATAACGGTGACATTGCGCAACACATTTCTGGTTGGTGGTACTACGCTAAAGATAGTTGGCATTTCCCCCTCTTACATACAGCGAGGCTTAACCACCCAGAAGGCGTCACAATTGCGTTAACAGACAGCATTCCGCTTATGGCGCTTCTTTTCAAAACGCTGCTCACGTTTTTTCCTAATTTATTGCCTGAGCATTTCCACTATTTTGGCTGGTGGATGGGTTTGGTTTTTGTCGCTCAAGCCGTCTCCGCAGTGATGTTGATGCGGGCATTGGGTGCAAAAAGCCTGTTTTCGCTGGTGATTTCGATAGGCTTTGCACTGACTTGGCCAGTGCTTCATGCGCGCTATCACCACGCGGCTTTGATGATGCAAAGTATCATTATTTTTGCGTTGGCCTTTTATTTTTCAGGCAGCAGCAAAGCATGGTCTAGCAACAAAACAAGTTTTGCATTTATAGCGTTGAGCTTGATAGGTCTAACCGTACACCCCTACTTTTTACCCTTCGTTGCAGGTTTGTTTGTTGCTTTCATGGTTGACCAAGTTGTAAAAGGTGAGCCTTGGCTTCTACAGTTCAAACGTTTGCTGGTTTTTGGTCTCGTGCTCGGCTTAACGATGTGGGCTCTCGGATACTTAGATCGCAAAGCGCCGCTTTCAGGTTTTGGTGATTTCTTTTTCTTGGACTTGAAACACCCTTTCTGCGGTGGCGGCAAGCTCATCAAATGCGGCATCGGACCTGTTTACGAATTCCCCTATCACGAGGGGTTCAACTACCTAGGCGCTGGCTTGTTACTTTTGATGCCAGTTGCCTTGTTATTCAATGGCAAGGCTTTCATCGCACTTCCTAAAAAATACCCGGCGCTGCTGATCTTGGTATTAGGTTTTTTCTTGTACGCTTTGTCGAATCGTGTGCGGTATGCCGGTGTTGAGATTTTTTCTTATCCCTTACCGACTTGGTTGCATTTTCTAACGGGGACTTTCCGTGCTTCTGGGCGGTTTTTCTGGCTGGTCAGTTTGCTGGTTTTGTTTGTCACTCTCGCCAGCTTGTTGAAAAAAAGAACCTTGCTACCGACACTGGTTGTCACTTGTTTATTGACAACCGCTCTCGTTCTGCAAGTCAAAGACGTTAGACCTTGGCTGGACCGCATTAATACTGAAGCCAAGAAACCCAGCAAAGTGAATTATGCCGACTGGGCACCGGTGATGGCGCAGGTCGACAAGCTGGTCATGTACCCCACGTACCAATGTGCGCACCCGCATTACCAACACTATATTTGGGTCATGCAAATGGCGGGGTATTACGGTAAATTGCTCAATTCTGGCTACGTGGCGCGAAGCAATTTGAACTGTAGTGCCGATAAATTAGCCATTCAGCAACCCTTTTTACCGCGCCACTTGTATGTGCTCTCCAGTGCCGTTTATGCCAATGCACCGTTTACTCCTGGGTTTGAACTACCCGCGCCTTTTGAACAGGCCATGAAACGAGGCGAATGTGTGCGCCGCATTGATGACATGATTTGTCTGCCAGGCAGCACTGCCGAGTTTTGGAGCAAGTTACCGCCTGTAGCGAGTCCTATAACGATGATTGAAAATGGCCGTCAATGGGGCGTTACCGAATACAGCACCGTGATTGGCAAACCAATTGGGAAAGGCGTAGACCAACGTTTGGTGCCGAGATCGGCGTCTGAAGCTGGCTGGCTGAGCTTTGGGCCTTTTCTCTCTTTACCAACAGGCAACTACAGTTATTCAATGACCTATTCAAGCAATGTCTCACCCGAAACCCAAACGGGTAATTGGGAAATTGTCTTGGAAAACAAAAAAATATTGAAGTCTGGAAAGCTTAGCGGTACTCAAGGGAAAATTCAGCGCGTAGAAGGCGTTTTCAGTATTGAAGCCCATGATGCGGGCAAGCCATTTGAATTCAGAACTTTTTACTTGGCAAAAGGTGATTTGCAGATCGTCAGCAGTTCAATACAAAAAATGCCCTGAAGCCTGAAAAGCAAGCTAAAACACAATTATCTTCACACATAATACAGGCATGACCGACCCAACCCTCGCCAGCCAAAGAGTTGCTGCAACCATTTCTTGTGTGATGCCCGCCTACAATGAAGCGGGCAACTTAGGTCTTGTCGTACCCCGTGTGCTTTCTGTACTGGGGAAATTGTCGCAACAAGTAGAGTTGATCATCGTGAACGATGGCAGCCGTGACGCGACTGAACTGGTCATGGCCGATTTGTGCGCCAAATATCCACAAGTCGTTGCGCTGAACTTGTCCCGTAATTTCGGCAAAGAACCCGCGTTAACCGCCGGCTTAGAAGCTTCAAGCGGTGAGGTCGTCTTCATTTTGGACGCAGATGGCCAGCACCCGGTTGATTTATTGCCTGAAATGCTACAAAAATGGGAGCAAGGAGCTGATGTGGTCTATGCCGTTCGCAAGACGCGGCATGACCAGTCTAAACTCCACATTGCTTTTACCAGCGTGTTTTACAAACTTATCAACTGGCGCAGCCGCGTGAAGATCCCTGCCAATGCAGGGGATTTTAGGCTGATGGGCAGAAATGTTGTCCAAGCGCTGCAACTGCTGCCTGAGCGCAACCGCTTCATGAAGGGCTTATATGCCTGGGTAGGGTTCAACAGCACCGCCATAGACTATGAACCGCTGCCCCGTGAGGATGGGCAATCTAACTACGGATTTCGAGGCGCGTTGTCTTTGGCTGTTACTGGTTTACTGGCCTTTTCAGTCGCGCCACTGCGGCTTGTGAGCTACTTTGGGCTGTTTCTATCGATAGCGGCACTTGGTTACGGTGCTTGGGTGGTTTTTGACTATTTTTGGTTTGGTGCGGACACACCTGGCTATGCCACCATTGTGGTTGGCATGATGTTTTTAAGCGGCATTCAACTCTTGTCCATTGGCATATTAGCCGAGTACGTCGGGCGTATTTACGAAGAAGTTAAACAACGGCCTACTTATTTGTTGCGCTCAAAAACTGGCAAGGGTTTAGATCTGCAATGAGTTCAGGACTGTGGTTTTTCGGCGTCGCTGCGGCTGCAGGACTGACGCATTTGGCGGTTTTCTTTCTGATTGAGTATTTTTTGCCTTCGGTTTTGCCAGAAATAGCCAATTTTTTAGCTTTTAGCGTGGCTTTTTCTATCAGCTTCATGGGGCATAGAAACCTCAGCTTCAGCGACACCACCAGTTCTGTAGAGCAAAGTTTGCGGCGATTTGTGGTGGTTTCTGTGGCTGGATTTGTCTGCAATGAGATCGTTTTCAGCCTTGCTTTGCGCTTGTTGGGCTGGCCATCATGGCTGGCTTTGTTGTCCGGATTTGCTGTTGCGGGTGGGCAAACCTACCTGTTAAGCCGCTTTTGGGCGTTCCACCGGAATTGATTTTTTAAGCTTTCGATAGCAACTTTAGGCTAACGCCGGTTTCCTTCAAAGTCTGAGCAAAGCCCTCACTAGCCAAGTAATTAAACTCCCGCTGCCTAGCTGTAGCGATGCCATCGACTTCATCCAACGTATCTAGACCACCTTGCGCAGGGTGGCACATGATGATGGCGTGATCAGGTGCTGAGATTAACCACTGCGCCATCAGTTTACCGAAATCAGCCTCACAACCTTTGAAATTGTAGATGCCAAATAAGCCTCTAGCTGGCGTAACTCCTTGTATAATAGCTATATTTTTAATAGCATTTGAATTCAAAGCTGCAATCACATGGGCCTTCACATTCAACCAGCTAGAAGCGCCTTTTGAGATGCGTAAGTAAGGTTTTTGATCACTTGGCAAGCCGTTGTAACGTTTCGCCATGATGTCCACCAAGGCATCGCGAATACCTTTGAATTGGTGCACATGCTGATGCCCATCAATATGACTAGGCGGCGCTTGCCAGACTTGTTCAAAGGCATCAAGTTGCTTTTCAATCACGGCCCGCGCTGTGGTTTTGTTGAATCCACCCAAAACGGCTGAGAGCATGGCGCGCTTCAAACCGCGCCCATGTCCTGCATTGATCGCGAAGGGGCTGGTCCAATCCAGATGCAAACCAACGTCAACCTGCCCTCTAAGTTCTGCCAACGCCGGCGCATCCGTTGCCCAGCGCGGTGACAGCGTCATGGCACTGGTAGCAGTGAGCCGCCCTTGTTGCGCCAATGTG
>JAYWCQ010000250.1:0-10911 GCA_043780435.1 Polaromonas sp. | reverse complement strand
CGCCCAGAAAGCTGGGCACGCGCAGCACGATTCGGCGTTCCACTTTGTTTTGCGCCAATACCTTGTCCACAATAGAATGGCCTGTACCTGAAGCGATGATCTGGATGTGTCCCTCGGCCAAAAACGCCTTGAGCTTGAGCGTGAGTGTTGCGCCAATGCGTGGGTGGTCGCTAGAGGCGAGGCAGACAAAGTCTTGGGCAAACAAGGCCTGCTGGTAAAAACCCGCTTCCAGATCTGGCGTAAAACCTACGGCCAAGTCGACGTCGCCAGACTCCAACCTGCGACGACTCTCGGGTGAAATCTTTTCACCTGCGATAACGAGGCCAGGCGCTATGGTCTGGAGATGGTTGATGAGTCGCGGCAGCAAGACAATTTCACTGATGTCGGTCATGCAGATCCGGAATTCGCGTGAAGCCTGTTGGGGCATGAATACACCTGCGGTTCCGCGTGCCTTTTCAATCCGCAGTATGGCTTCCAGTAAATCTGGATAGATGGTTTGCGCCCGTGTTGTGGGTGACATGCCGGACAAGGTGCGGCAAAAAAGCGGATCGTCAAAATGCCGGCGCAGCTTGTTGAGCACTAGGCTGGCACTGGCCTGCTCCATACCTAGCGCCTGCGCTGCGCGCGAAACGCTTTGTGTTTTGTAGATTTCAACGAAAACGGGGAGCCAGTCCAGATCAAGTTTTGCCATAACCTAGTGTAACTCTGTATATCAAAAAAGCATACTGAATATTCGATAGTTGGCTTTGACGAAATAGTGTAAGCCTGCGATAGTCTCGTTTCTTCAAACTTGAGATTAATTTAAAAAGATAAGGGAGAGACAAAACATGCAATTTCACCTCAATGGATTTCGCACCGGTGACCCAGGGCATTTGGATGCTGCGTCAACAGCTTCATCAGCTTTGACACAGACGATGACTAGTGCTGCAGATAGTGTTTTACCCACTGAAGCCGATGTGCTCATCGTCGGTTGTGGCCCAGCAGGGCTGACTCTGGCCGCCCAATTGGCTGCCTTTCCGGACATCCGAACAGTGATCGTAGAGCAGAAACCTGGGCCTTTGCAGTTGGGGCAGGCTGACGGTGTCGCCTGTAGAACCATGGAAATGTTTCAGGCCTTTGGCTTTGCAGACCGTGTGTTGAAAGAGGCTTATTGGGTGAATGAGACCACATTTTGGAAGCCTGACGACGTCAAAGACGGTGATCGCAAGCGCATTGTGCGTAGCGGGCGGGTGCCTGATGTGGAGGAAGGCCTCTCCCACATGCCACACGTGATTCTCAACCAAGCGCGCGTCCACGACTTTTATCTTGAGCTCATGCAAAAGTCGGCATCGCGCCTAGTACCGCACTATAGCCGTCGCCTTGCCAAGCTTGAACGTGACGCGGATACGTCAAACCCATATCCTGTCACGGCGCAGTTTGAACGGCAGGGCGATAGTCACGTTGGCGCCATAGAAACCATCCGCGCGCGTTATGTTGTAGGCTGCGATGGTGCGCGCAGCGCTGTGCGCCAGTCCATCGGACTCACACTGAAAGGTGATTCCGCCAACCACGCTTGGGGCGTGATGGACGTGCTGGTGGTGACAGACTTCCCGGACATTCGGTTCAAATCGCTGATCCAGTCTGCTGACGAGGGCAGCATCTTGATCATTCCGCGAGAAGGCGGTTACTTGGTTCGCCTGTATGTGGAGTTGGACAAACTTAACCCAAACGAGCGCGTCTCCAGCCGCAACATCACAATTGAGCAATTGATTGCAGCCGCCAAGCGGATCTTCCACCCCTACACCTTGGATATTAAAGAAGTAGCTTGGTGGTCTGTGTATGAAATTGGCCAACGCTTGACCGACCGGTTCGATGACCTCCAAGCCGAGGAGGTCGTGACGCGTCTGCCGCACATCTTCATCGCCGGCGACGCCTGCCACACCCACAGCCCGAAAGCAGGGCAGGGCATGAACGTCTCGATGCAAGACGCGTTCAACTTGGGCTGGAAGCTGGCGGCAGTCTTGCAAGGGCGCAGCCCCGCCAGCCTACTCCATACCTATTCTGCAGAACGGCAAGCGGTGGCCAAAGAATTGATCGACTTCGACCGCGCATGGGCCAAGATGCTCAGTGCGCCTTTGAAAAAGCCCGGCGACGCTGCCGGTACGGGCATGGAGCCGTCCGAGGTGCAGCGCTACTTCGTGCAGCATGGCCGCTACACCGCAGGCACCGCCACGCGCTACCAACCGGCCTTGCTCACCGGCACATCCGACCACCAGCACTTGGCCGAAGGGCTGACGATTGGCGCACGCTTCCATTCCACGCCGGTCGTCCGTTTGGGCGACGGCAAACCGATGCAGCTGGGCGAGACGCTGGCGGCGGATGGCCGCTGGCGTTTGATCGCCTTTGCGGGGCAAAGTGATAAAGCAGAGCCAACATTGCCCATAGCAAAGCTGTGTCGCTACCTCGATGAATCGCCGCAATCCCCGCTCAAGCGCTACACCCCGGCAGGTGCGGATGTGGACGCCGTCTTCGATGTGCGCGCCGTGTTTCAGCAAAGCCACCATGAGCTAAGTATTGATGCCATGCCCGAACTGCTGTTCCCAAACAAAGGGCGCTACGGTTTACGCGATTATGAAAAAGTATTTTGTGCTTTGTCTGACGAAAGTCAAAACATCTACAACTTGCGCCAAATCGACTGCCAAAACGGCTGCTTGGTCATCGTGCGCCCCGATCAGTACATCGCGCATATTTTGCCGTTGGACGCAACCGACGCGTTGGCTGCATTTTTTGACGGCTTCATGTTAGAAGCCTGATCGACACCGCGCAATCTGTTTTTCACCAAAATTCAACCACTAGGAGATACTTTTGAAATCACTTAACCTAACCTCACTTGTACTGGCAGCAACAGCCGCCTCTGTACAAGGCCAAAATCCACGCCGACGTGCTGAAAGCGCTGGCCGATTCTGATGTCAAGGCTAGATTCGATACTTTCGCCTTCGAGACCATCACCTAGTCGCCCGACCAAATTCGGCAAAACGCCGAAGCCAAAGGCAAAATCTACGCAGAGCTAGTCAAGCGCAAGAACATTAGTCTTGACTAAGTAAGCACTTAAGGAAACGCCTCATCCAGTTGCACGGATTTTCCGCAATCTCGGAAATAAATTAACTCTCGTTTTGCAATGTGTTACTTGCACAAATAGTAGGTTTGTCTAGAATTTGATTGCGGTTATTGCCGTATTTGTCCGCTCGGGTTGAGGCAATTTCATCTAGTAAGAACTTCTCCCCGAGCCTTTCCATTATTAACTGAATGTGGAGGTTGAGATGACACGCAAATACATTGATTGTCGGGAATTTCCAAGTGTTAATAATTGCACAGTAGCTGTGTCCGCCGACTCGGACACTGAGTTGCTGGAGGTTGCGGTTCAACATGCGGTGAGCTTTCACCAGCATCAGGACACACCTGAATTGCGCGCGCAACTGAAGCAATTATTCAAGGTAGGCACGCCACCTATCGAAGCACCGCGCAAACAAGCGGCCTGATTTTATTTCACCTTGCCAAGTCCAACCCGATACTCCTCTAATTTGGCTTCATAGTCCGCTGCATCGCCATAAGCTAAAAACCGGTTGTAGCGGCCATGTGTGCCTAAAATTTTGTGGGCATGCTTGATGGGACAGAAATACTCTTCGGTGCGGGCAAGTATTTCAGTCATATAAGCCATCAAGCCATTGCCATACTCGCAATAGGTGCAATGAAATTTCTCTATGAAATTCAAGTAGCCCAACTGATGACGGTCAAAAACCATGTAGTCTGAGCGTTTGACTTTGGGGATGCCGTAAATGGGGAAGCAGGTGAATTGGTAGAAGCTGACAAACAAGTCAAACAGCATCATCGGAAAAATCATGCTGTAAATGATGGGGCCGGTGATCAAGTTTTGCGGCCGGTTGGTGACCAGCCAGCGGAAAAAGTTGTTCTTTAGCTTGCGGTGTGCGGCTTTGACTGTGCTTTCAAATTCAACACGTTTGCCTTTGATCACAAAGAACATTTTGTTTTCTTGCTCGTGAACGGCAGAGCGCAGTTCATCTTCGAGCGCGGCCATTTGGCTTAGTATTTTTGCGATATTGTCATTCATGTGGATTTACCCGTTAAATATGCCTCTAGCCGGCGTATTTATTTCCTAAGTTGCTATTAAATATATAGCAAAATTAGATTGTAATTAAGAGGATGGGTGGTTTGGATTAGCGAACTGGCGAGTTGTCAGCCGATGTGTTCGAGGTGCCACTACCCGTTGCGGCCATGGCAGTAGCAGACATAGTGCGCGCTTTAGCCGTATCCATGCCATCGCCCTGAACCCGCCTAGCCCCGTCAAAACGCACGTTCCAGTACGGAATGCGCATATCCTCAATCCGCACGCTAGCGCCAGAGCGGGGCGAATGGATGAATTTGCCTTCGCCCAAGTAAATGCCAACGTGGCTGAAAGTGCGCTTCATGGTGTTGAAAAACACCAAATCGCCAGGTTTCAGCTCGCTTTTGTCGATTTTTTGGGTCGCATTGGCTTGCTGGTCTGAGCTGCGGGGCAGCACCAAACCAATGGTTTCTTTGTAAATGGCGCGTACAAAACCGCTGCAATCGAAGCCGGTTTCAGCGCTGTTGCCGCCGCGCAGGTAGGGAATACCAAGGAGTCCAATGGCGGTGCTGACCAAGTCGCTCGTGCGCTCACTGACTTGACTCACTTGCTGTCCCACTTGCTGAACGACTGATTGCGTCACGCTGTGTCCAACGGTGACAATTTGCTCACCCTTTTGAACGATTTGTCCACCGATTTTCGACAATATGCCTTTGCTGATCAACAGCGCTTGCAGGTCATCAGCCGGTGCAGTTGTCTCAGAATTGACGGCAAAAGCAGGTTGGAAAACGCCAAGACCTAATGCAAATACGGCAGCAGCCACCAGCTTGCTAAGAATCAGTATCGGTTTTGCTGGTGTTAGTCGTTTAAACATCGCGTGCAGAGTAACCCGATTAAACAAAGAAGTCAAGTTAAAAAAATCTTGTAAGTCATTGAGTGATATAGACTATTGTTTAAAAGTTTGTACTGTTACAGATACATCTAGCTTTTCAATCAAGCCACCCTCACGAATACCGCGTATCGGGCAGGCATCTAAATAGTCGCGCCCGATGGCTAGGCGGCAATGTGAATCGCTGGCGAAAATACTGTTGGTCACGTCCACGCTGACCCAATGTTCGCCCAACCACACGTCCACCCAGGCATGGCTGGCCGCTTCGTGGCTGTTGCCGGGGTCAACGTAGCCGCTGACATAGCGGGCGCTGACGCCTAGGCTGCGGCAGGCAGCGATCATCACATGCGCATGGTCTTGGCAAACGCCGCTGGCTTGGTCAAACGCTTGTTTGGCGGGGCTGGTCACATCAGTATTACCGGTGCCGTAGGCGATTTTTGAGCAAATAGCTGTAGCTAGTGCCAGCACATCTTGCCCATTATTCAGACCATTTGGCAATACTTGGCGTGAGAAAGCATCTAGTTCACTGAATCCAGCGGTCAAACTGGTTGGCACCATATAAGCAATGGTCGGCACGGCTTGTCCAGTATCCTCGTGGCATAACACACCATCAACCAACGGTGTCAAGTCAACCGTGCCTTCTACCAAAATGTTTAAATCTGATTGCGGTGAGTTCACTACATGGCTTTGGCTGGGGTTGCCAAAGGAGTCGGTAAACGCGGTTTGTTTACCAGGTGTACAGACGCGCCAATCGACCACGCGTTGGTGCGCATCCAAGCGCGGCGTGAGACGCAGCAGTTGGATCAAATGCTTGGGTGCATCGTCGTAGTGGTAGTGCGTGTTGTGTTTGATTATGAGTCGCATAATATGTTCAGCTTTTGGGTATTAAATAAGACTGTAGCCGGCGTATTTATTGTCTATACTGCTACTATATTCATAGTAAATTCAATCAAGAAACCAAAAAATCATGACTGATCCCGCGACCAATCAGGTTGATGCTGACCAAAAACTGCGTCAAATAAGCATGTAAGCCTTGGTGCAAGATATCGTCAATATGCGTGAATTGGATCTGCGCCTGCAGCAAACCAGCAGCTCTGAGTGTTTGTGCACTGCGTTTGTTGGCTAATTTTTCCAGGTGGTTGCACAGCGCATTCATCGCTGCCAACAGAGAACGTGGCATGTCAGCGCGCAAGATCAACAGCTCCGCCACACGCGTGGGGGTGATGGTGTCTCTGTAAGTTTTACGGTAAATCTCAAAGCCAGAAACGCTGCGCAAAATCGCCGCCCAGTGGTAATACTCGCCCTTGGCATTCCAGTTTTGCAGTTCTGAAGTCGCACCCTCGAAAAATTTGACATCCAAAAGGCGAGCCACGTTGTCGGCACGTTCAAGCGCTGTGCCGAGTGCCACGAACCGGTACGCATCATCACGCGGCATGGTGCCAGCGGTCACGCCACGGGTTAAATGCGAACGGTGTTTGACCCACTCGAAAAACGCTGGCATGTCTTTGACCCAAGCATCGTTTTCTAGGCGCGCTTGCAGTTCCAACCAAGTAACGTTAATGGTTTCCCACAACTCGGTGGTGATAGCGCCACGCACAGCACGTGCGTTTTCACGGGCTGAGTAGATGGCGTTGTAGATGCTGGAGCTATTGCTGGTGCTGGAGACCATGAAGCGCAGGACGGATTCGCTGCTCAACCCGCTGTGAGTCGCTTCGTAGGCGGGCACCAGCTCAGAAATCAACAGCACCGCACGGGCAGCTTGGCCGCGCTGTAGCTCGCTGCGTCCACCAGCTAACAAGCTGCTTTGCAGGTGAATATCCAGCATGCGGGCGGTGTTTTCTGCACGCTCTGTGTAGCGTGCCATCCAAAATAAATGATCTGCCGTTGAACTTAACATATTACGATTCCTTGCTTCTTGTTCTAATGCTGCTTACGCTTCAAGCACCCAAGTGTCTTTGGTACCGCCACCTTGTGATGAATTGACCACCAAAGAACCCTCGTCCAAGGCAACACGGCACAAGCCGCCTGGCACCAGCTTGGTTTCCTTGCCGCAGAGAACATATGGGCGCAAATCAATGTGCCTAGGCGCAATGCCACTTTCGACGAAAGTAGGGCAGGTGGACAGCGCCAGCGTGGGCTGCGCGATATAGCCTTCGGGTTTTGCAATCAAGCGTGCGCGGAAATCTTCAATTTTCGCTTTGCTGGCTGCAGGCCCCACCAGCATGCCATACCCACCCGCACCGTGGACTTCTTTAACCACCAAACTGGATAAATTAGCCAACACGTACGACAGCTCTTGCGGATTGCGGCATTGGTAGGTGGGCACGTTGTTCAAAATAGGGTCTTCGTCTAGGTAAAACTTAATCACTTCAGGAATGAAAGGGTAGGTCGATTTGTCGTCTGCAATGCCCGTACCCACGGCATTGGCGATGCTGATGCGGCCAGCGCGGTAAACCGACATCAAACCCGGTACGCCCAAAGTAGAGTCCGCTTGGAATACCAACGGGTCTAAATAGTCGTCGTCAATGCGTCTGTAAATCACGTCAACGCGCTGCGGACCTTGCGTGGTACGTATGTAAACCAGCCCATCATCGACAAACATGTCCTTGCCTTCCACCAACTCCACACCCATTTGCTGCGCTAAAAAAGCGTGTTCAAAATAGGCCGAGTTGTACATACCAGGTGTCAAAACCACCACATTGGGCTCATCCACACCCACGGGAGCACTGGCTCTTAGGGTTTCTAAGAGCAAGTCTGGGTAATGCTCAATCGGCGCAATCGGCATGGCGTTGAACACTTCAGGAAACAAGCGCATCATCATTTTGCGGTCTTCCAGCATGTATGACACACCGGACGGCACGCGCAAGTTGTCTTCTAAAACGTAAAACTCGCCTTGACCCGCACGCACTATGTCGACGCCGGCAATGTGGCAATAGTTGTTACCCGCCACATCCACACCTTGCATTTGCGGGCGGTATTGGGCGTTTAAAAAGATTTGCTCAGCAGGTACAACGCCCGCTTTGATGATCTTTTGATTGTGATATACATCGTGAATGAACATGTTCAGCGCTTGCACACGCTGAATCAATCCTTTTTGCAGGGTTGCCCATTCTTTGGACGGAATCACACGGGGAATCAAGTCAAAAGGAATCAGCCGCTCTGTGCCGGCATCGTCGCCATACACGGCGAAAGTGATGCCCACTTGCCGAAATGCCGCATCAGCTTGTGCCCGTTTACCAGCCATGGCCTCGGGCGAATAGCCTTTTGACCAACTTTTGTAAGATTGGTAATGCTCCAAAGGCTGCTTGCGTTGGGTATCCAAGCCATACATCTCATCGTAAAAAACCATGGCGACCTCTAGCTATAAAATGAATATTGAAATAAATATTGTCTCATCAATAAAAAGCACTTTACTTGACTAGACCCTAAGAGAATCTAGTCAAAACCCTAATTAACACCTCCTCCTCATCACGTATATTCACACATCCATATGTTACTTACCAGCACAGAATCTCAACTCGTCCTGATCGACTACCAAACCCGCTTGCTACCATCCATCCACGAAGGCAATCTCGTGTTTGCACAAGCGCTTAAATTAGCCCAAATCGCTAACCTTTTACGCGTCCCCACGATCGGCACCGAGCAAAACCCTGATGGCTTGGGACCTAACGACCCAGCACTCAAAGCTTTTTGCGCACAAACCTTAGCAAAAACGCATTTCGATGCCTGCGCGGAAGGTTTGGGCGATTTGCTACGTGATATCGGCACACCTAAGCCATCTCCTAACGCAAGAAGCATGCCTAAACACATGCAGAAGGAGCCAGAAAATCAACGCCCAACGATTGTGTTGGCGGGCATGGAAACGCATGTGTGCTTTTTGCAAACGGCGCTGTCGCTGATTGAGGAAGAGTTTGACGTTTGGGTGGTGACGGATGCTTGTGGTTCACGTACCGAGCGCGACCGTGATGCTGCTTTTGACCGCTTGGCTGGCAATGGTGCCGAGTTGGTAACGGTAGAAATGGTTGCGTTTGAGTGGTTAGAGTCTTCTGAGCATCCGCGATTCAAAGCCGTTTTGGATTTGATTCGCTAGTCTCATTGCATAAACAACTATTTCACGCGACGATAAAGGAGGACATCTTCGTTATCGTCTGAAGGGCGGCGCACTTTGGTTGCAAAACGCCAGGAAGACATATTCAAACTCGATAAATTTTGCTCAGCATCCGCGTCAACGATCAACCAAGGACAAGACTCATTTGCGGTCGGAGAAACGAGTTTCTCTGGCACGATTTCTGAATTGATTTCTGAATTGATTTCTGGTTTTAGCAGTTGCAAATTCATACCCCCGTGGTAAGCAAATGCGGCCGCTTGTCCTGGGCTTAAACCGTATATTTGCACACACGCTTGTTTACCAATCGTCTCTGAAACCCGTTGTACCAAAGGCGCATAGCTTCTTGCAAAGTCCAAAATCGGCAACCACAAAGTCATTAAAAGCAGCCAGCAAAGCGCCGTACCACCCGCTGGCAACACCATGCTTTTCCACATGGCTGTGCGGTGACGTCCAACGCGCCACATCACCAAATACAACCAAGCCAAAGTTCCAAATATGGCGACTAAAAACGGTAGCCATGCAAAGCTTGGCACATAGCCAGGTACTAATTTATTGACGAAGTTTATGGATTGAAGCGATGCACCCGTCTGCATGCTGATCCAGATACCCCAAATCAACAAACCGACAACGCTGAAGAAAAACAGCGTAAACCAGTCAATCAGTGCAGACAATCGGCGCTCAAGCGTTGGCAGTGCAAAAGCGGCGAGGGTGGCCATGGCAGGTAAGCCGAGCAGTAGCGCACGATCAGAAGTACGCGTAAACAACATAGAGGCAACAGCCACACCTGCAAACAACAAGGGCAGGGCGACATGCAAACTGCTGTACTGCCTGCGCCAGCGCCACAGCGTCCAAATCGCCAATGGCCAAGCCGGCCAAGCAAACCACAACAGCAAGCGGCTGGCGGTTTGAGCCTCTTGCCAAGTCGCAGTTGGCAGTGTTGCTGTGAATCGCCATACATTCAAAGTTGTCGCCAAAACCGCGGCACAAACAATACAAAAAACCATCCACAAGCCGTAATGCCAACGGTCAATACGTTCTATGGCATCACGTTTGTTGTCTTCAAACTGGGCATCGGTCACAAATATCAAGGCACTCCCAACGCCAAGCGCTACTGCGACACTGGGTGCACCACTTAAAGTTAATCCCAATAAACCAACTAAAAATGCACCCGCCGCCGCCGCTCGGTGGTATGGCAGGGCTGAAACGGCATAAAAAATGATGGCTGTGAAACACACTTGAGACAGCGCAGGCGTCGTTTCATGCGAAAACTGGGCTAGTCCTAAGCAGGCAATCAAGGCCAGCAAACCACCGTCTGCGATGGTTCGGGCGTAGTCTTTCGGCTTGGCCTCGCCACCAAAAGCAAAAACCACGGGCAGGGCGCGCGGGCTTCTGGCTAAATAGTAAACGCCATGCCACGTTGCTAAAAAAGTTAAGACCAAAAGCAGCATGAATGGCACGCGCACTGTAAAAGCTGGTTCTAACCAACTGGGCGCCAACTGCAAGGCCCATGCCCCCAACCAATAGGGCAACAAGGCCGATCCCTCCGCTGCTTGCCCCAAAGATTGGGGCGCAAGCCAACTGCTTTGCCCATTGAAAATCTCCCGCATATAGCCGAACGCAGAAACATCCGCATTTTTCCAAGGCTCACGTCCCACAAAACCAGGCAAGATGTAAGCCAGACAAAACAGCCAAAGTATGCGACGCGACAAGCGCTTCGTCACGCTTTGAGCAACGATGGCAGGGCTTGGAATCGACGTCATGGTTGTCTTAAATAGTGACTAGATACTGTATTTTGAGCAAAAAAAAGCAGCA
>JAYWCQ010000249.1:0-4878 GCA_043780435.1 Polaromonas sp. | reverse complement strand
GAGTAAGGGTTCTCCCGCAAGCTCAGCTATAATTAGAGGCTTCCTGTCTACCCCACGTACGCCTAGCGCATCATTTAGCTTAACCCTGACATAGCAGCTCGAAATTGTCTCCAAAAGAGTCATTTTTACAGCCAGCTTGGGCGTACCCGTTTTATATTCGGAGAACCCAGTGCTTTTGTCACTCAAGCCACGTTTCCCCCTAGCCATTCTGGCACTCGCAGATGGCACCGTCTTTGTTGGATCCTCCATAGGAGCGGCGTCAAAAGACGTTTCTTATACCGTCGGTGAAGTTGTTTTCAACACTTCCATGACTGGTTATCAAGAAATCCTGACCGACCCCAGCTACTGCCAGCAAATCGTCACCCTGACTTACCCGCACATTGGCAACTACGGCATCAGCGAGCAAGATGTTGAGTCTGCCAAGGTTAACGCTGCCGGTTTGATCATCAAAGATTTGCCATTAATCGCCTCGAACTTTCGCTCCACCATGAGCTTGACCGAATACTTGGTCAAAGAGAAGACGATTGCGATTGCAGATATTGACACCCGTCAGTTGACCCGCCACCTACGCGCCCACGGCGCGCAAAACGGCTGCATTTTGGCTTTAACCGAGGGTGAAGCTGCTACGCCAGCGTTGATTGACAAAGCCATTGCCTTGGCCAAAGCTGCGCCTAGCATGTCTGGCTTGGATTTGGCCAAAGTCGTCTCGACCACCAAAACCTATGCTTGGACACAAACCGAGTGGCAGTTGCACAACCCGACCTTAGACGGCAAGGCCGGTTACAGTGAGCAAGTGCTTGCAGATGCCAAATTTCATGTCGTCGCTTACGATTTCGGCGTCAAGTACAACATTTTGCGTATGTTGGCCGAGCGTGGTTGCCGCGTCATTGTCGTGCCTTCGCAAACCAGCGCGGCAGAGGTGCTCAAGTTGAATCCGAACGGCATTTTCTTGTCCAACGGCCCGGGCGACCCAGAGCCGTGCGATTACGCCATTGCTGCCGTCAAAGAATTGATCGAAACCGGCATCCCGACCTTCGGTATTTGCTTGGGGCACCAAATCATGGCCTTGGCCAGCGGTGCCAAAACCTTCAAAATGAAGTTTGGCCACCACGGTGCGAACCATCCTGTCAAAGATTTAGACACTGGCAAAGTCAGCATCACCAGCCAAAACCACGGCTTTGCAGTGGACGAAACCACCTTGCCAGCCAATCTGCGCGCCACCCACATCAGCTTGTTTGACGGCACGCTGCAGGGCATGGCCCGCACCGACAAGCCCGCGTTTTGCTTTCAGGGCCATCCTGAGGCATCGCCCGGCCCACAAGACATCAGCTACCTGTTCGACCGCTTTGTCGGTTTGATGACCAAAGCTGGGGAGAATAAATAAAATGCCAAAACGTACCGACCTTAAAAGTATCCTCATCATAGGCGCAGGGCCTATCATCATTGGTCAAGCCTGCGAGTTTGACTATTCCGGCGTGCAAGCTTGCAAAGCCCTGCGCGAAGAGGGCTACAAAGTCATCTTGATCAACAGCAACCCTGCGACGATCATGACCGACCCGGCCACAGCCGATGTCACCTACATCGAACCGATCACTTGGCAAACGGTTGAAAAAATCATCGCCAAAGAGCGCCCCGATGCGATTTTGCCGACCATGGGCGGCCAAACCGCACTCAATTGCGCCTTAGATTTGTGGCACAACGGCGTGTTGCAAAAATACACCGGCGCTGCAACGGGCAAGCCGATCGAGCTGATTGGTGCAACGCCAGAAGCCATCGACAAAGCCGAAGATCGCTTGAAGTTCAAAGACGCGATGACCAAAATCGGACTCGGCTCAGCCCGCTCCGGTATTGCACACAGCATGGTTGAAGCGTGGGAAGTGCAAAAAACCTTGGGTTTCCCGACCGTCGTTCGCCCCAGTTTTACACTGGGCGGCACGGGCGGTGGCATTGCCTACAACGCAGAAGAGTTCGAAGAGATATGCAAGCGTGGCTTGGAAGCCTCACCGACCAACGAGCTCTTGATTGAAGAATCTCTGCTCGGCTGGAAAGAATACGAGATGGAAGTGGTGCGCGACAAGGCGGACAACTGCATCATCGTGTGCTCGATTGAAAACTTGGACCCCATGGGCGTCCACACCGGTGACTCCATCACTGTCGCACCCGCGCAGACTTTGACCGACAAAGAATACCAAATCCTGCGCGATGCTTCCTTAGCGGTGCTGCGCGAAATTGGTGTTGATACCGGCGGCTCTAACGTGCAGTTCTCCATCAACCCTGTCGATGGCCGCATGGTGGTGATTGAAATGAACCCGCGCGTCTCGCGTTCCAGCGCATTGGCCTCCAAGGCAACCGGTTTCCCGATTGCTAAAGTTGCTGCCAAATTGGCTTGCGGCTACACCTTGGATGAATTGCGCAATGAGATCACGGGCGGGCTAACCCCTGCGAGCTTTGAGCCTAGCATCGACTACGTGGTTACCAAAATACCACGTTTTGCCTTTGAAAAATTCCCGACGGCGGATTCGCGTTTAACCACGCAGATGAAGTCGGTCGGCGAGGTGATGGCCATGGGTCGCACCTTCCAAGAGTCGTTCCAGAAAGCCCTGCGCGGGTTGGAAGTCGGCGTCGATGGCATGAACGAGAAAACGCAAGATCGCGAAATTTTAGAGCGCGAATTGGGCGCACCAGGGCCTGAGCGTATTTGGTATGTCGGCGATGCATTCGCCATGGGTTACACCGTGGACGAGGTGTTTGCCTTGACCAAAATCGACCCCTGGTTTTTGGTGCAAATCGAAGAAATCGTCAAAATCGAGTTGGAGTTGGAAACAATGTCTCTCGATAAGATCGACGCTGCCACGCTACGACTTTTGAAGCAAAAGGGCTTTTCAGACCGACGCTTGGCCAAGCAATTGCGAACCACGGACACTGCCATTCGCGAAGCCCGCTATGCAGCTGGCGTACGTCCTGTCTACAAGCGCGTGGACACCTGCGCGGCAGAGTTTGCGTCGAACACGGCTTATTTGTACTCAACCTACGAAGCTGTTCATCCGCTAAGCACCGGCAGCGAATGCGAAGCCGCACCGACGGACAAGAAGAAAATCATGGTGCTGGGCGGTGGCCCGAATCGCATTGGACAGGGCATTGAGTTTGACTATTGCTGTGTACACGCTGCGATGGCGATGCGCGAAGACGGCTACGAGACCATCATGGTCAACTGCAACCCAGAAACCGTTTCTACCGATTACGACACCTCTGACCGTCTGTATTTTGAGCCGGTGACCCTTGAGGATGTGCTGGAAATCGTCGCGATTGAAAAGCCTGTCGGCGTGATCGTGCAATACGGTGGCCAAACGCCTTTGAAGCTTGCCTTGGCGCTGGAAGCCAACGGCGTGCCCATCATCGGCACCACGCCAGATATGATTGATGCGGCAGAAGACCGCGAGCGTTTCTCAGCGCTCTTGCATGAGTTGAACTTGAAGCAGCCACCGAATGCAACCGCCCGCACCGAACCTGAAGCGCTCGAAAAAGCTGCCTCGCTCGGCTACCCGCTCGTCGTTCGCCCCAGCTATGTGTTGGGTGGCCGCGCCATGGAGATCGTCCACGAACAGCGTGACCTGGAGCGCTACATGCGCGAAGCGGTCAAGGTTAGCCACGATTCGCCGGTTTTGTTGGACCGCTTTTTGAACGATGCGATTGAGTGTGATGTGGACGCCGTGCGCGACCACACCGGCCGCGTCTTCATTGGCGGCGTGATGGAGCATATCGAACAAGCCGGCGTACACAGCGGCGATTCAGCTTGCTCACTGCCACCGTATTACTTGACGGCTGCCACCATTGCTGAAATCAAGCTTCAAACCGCGGCCATGGCCAAAGCCCTGAACGTGGTGGGTTTGATGAATGTGCAGTTTGCCATCCAGCAAATCGATGGCAAAGATGTCATTTATGTGCTGGAAGTGAACCCACGTGCCTCGCGCACCGTGCCGTTTGTGTCCAAAGCCACTGGCGTACAGCTGGCCAAAGTGGCTGCACGCTGCATGGTTGGCCAGTCGCTGGATGCACAAGGCATAGGCGCAGAGGTCACGCCACCGTATTTCAGCGTCAAAGAAGCCGTGTTCCCCTTCGTCAAGTTCCCGGGTGTCGATACGATTCTGGGGCCTGAGATGAAGTCCACCGGTGAAGTCATGGGTGTGGGTAAAACTTTTGGCGAGGCTTTCGTCAAAGCGCAGTTGGGTGCGGGTACTAAATTGCCGCGAGCCACGGACAAGGTTAAAAAGGTGTTTTTGACTGTTAAAGACAACGATAAACTACGCGCAGTTGAAGTGGCACGTGCCTTAGTAGCTATGAATTTTGAATTAGTAGCGACGACAGGAACAGCAAGTGCCATCAATGGCGCAGGGATTCAATGTGCAGTCGTCAACAAAGTCGCACAAGGTCGTCCGCATATCGTGGATATGATTAAAAACAACGAAATTGCGATGGTCATCAACACCGTAGAAGAGCGCCGCAATGCAATTGCCGATTCGCGGCAAATTCGCACCTCGTCGCTGTTGGCCCGGGTGACGACCTTCACCACCATCTTCGGCGCGGAAGCTGCTGTCGAGGGCATGAAGTACATGGACAGCTTGGGTGTGATTTCGGTGCAGGAGATGCATGCTCAGTTGGCCAAGTAAATGGGCAATTGAGGGAAAATCTCACGGGCTAAGGATTTGACCTAGTTGCTAGGTTTTGCCTTTAACGGCATAATCACTCAAACCTACTCAAACAACCGCCGAATGGTAACGTTCGGCGGTTTCGTTTTGCTACCCAAGAATTTTGAAACATTGATACATTGACAGCCATGGCAACTTTACAGACAACATTACCCATCACCAAACGCGGCGC
>JAYWCQ010000248.1:0-23153 GCA_043780435.1 Polaromonas sp. | reverse complement strand
CAACATCGTCGCCCTGCCAAGCGAATTTCAAGTTCACGATCTTGAAAAATACCAACAAAACCGCCGCCGCGCCCGTGGCGTCATGGCCACCAGCAACGTGCCAGACTTTGCCGCCTACGTCGAGCAGTACAAAGAAGCCGGCGCTTGCGTCTTCATCCAGCAGGACAAAATGACAGCCATCGCCGTGCTCAACCTCGGCACACCCTTCGCCCCCGGCCATACCGACAACCGCGCCGAGCTGGCACCCAAAAAGACAGCCGCCTACACCGCGCTCAAAGCCACCGCCAACGGCGTACCCTGCGCCCAGCAAAAGATCGCCGAGTTTTTGGAAGACTGGCCAGCGCAAATCAAGTGCTTCAACGACGCGGGTGAAATCACGCCCCCCAAAGCCATCGCCGCCATTCGCAAAATCACCATCGAAAACCTGAAAAAGCTGGAAAGCAGCGAAGCCCAGATCAGCGCCAGCAAAAGCGCGTTTGAAAGCGTCACCGCCACCAGCACCGAGCCACTGCCGACGACGATCTACTTCAAAACCGTGCCTTTTCACGGCCTGCAAACGCGTGAATTTGTCTTGCGCCTGGGTATTTTGAGCGGTGGCGACAAACCAGCTGTGAACCTGCGCATCATCAACCAAGAGCAGCACGACGAAGACATGGCGATTGAGCTGGCCGACTTGGTCAAAGCCGCCATCACAGACCTGCCGGTGTTGATCGGCGAATACTCGGCGAAAAGCTAAGCACCCACAGCCCTCGCAAAAGCCAAGGACACCATGACCGCCCTCTACCTATTCCTTAGCACCCTGGTGCTCGTGTTCTCCTTCGGCCTGCAAAGCCAGCTGGTCAACAACGGCTATTTAAAGTCAGCCGCCGCCAATTCATTCTTGATCGGCTCGTTAAACATCGTGCTTTTTAAACTCGCACCCAATGCCAACGCCCTAGAAGCCGCCGCCTACATCGCCGGCGGGCCTCTTGGCATTGTGCTCAGCATGTTGATTTTTAAGCGCTACGGCAAAAAGCAAACCAACCACCCAGAGGTGACCGCATGACCCGCCCAGCCGCCCAATTCGGGCAAGCACTCACCCCGCACCAGCTCAACGTCGCTGTCTTCATCCACACCTACCACGCTGTCAACGACAACATGCCCAGCCATGCCGAAGTTGCCCAAGCCTTTGGCGTGCGCCCCAATGCCGCCTTTGAAGCCGTGCAACGCCTCAAGCACTGCGGCGTCTTTGAACCGGCTGAAAACTTCAGCAAATACCGCTTTGCCCGCACCCACACCGGCACAGCGTACCGAGCGCAGATCACAACCAAGCGCATCGAGCAAGGCGGCGCAGCATGACCCGCCTAAATAAACATCAAGCCGGCGTATCTATTACCTAAACCGCTATCAAAATAATAGTAAATCAAAGAAAGAAAACCATGCAAATCAATCTAAACATCGAAGAAATCATTACCCAATCCATCAGCGCGGCATTGGCACCAGAGCGCCTGCAAGCCCTCATTGAAAAGCAGGTTGGCGAAGTCGCCGACAAAGCCATCAAAAGCGCATTTGACACCTATGGCGACTTCTATAAAACGGTTTCAACTGCCGTCAAGACGCTGATTCCACATGAAGTAAGCCTTAATGGTGCTGCAAACTGGAACCTTGCCATCAGTCAACACATCGCCCAGCGTCTGGCCACCGTCAACGACCAACGCATCGCCCAAGCCATCAACCCCATGCTGGACAAATTGCTGGCAACACCACCCGCAGAGTTGAAGGTCTCGGAGCTGGTCGCCAAAGCCGTTGAATACTGGGGCGAAGAATATGGAGAGCGCCGCGACGGGCGCCCAACCATCTCGATTGAAAAATCAAGCGGAAGCACGCACGGATATTGGTCGCTGCACCTGGACGAGGAAGAAGACAAATCACGCTATTCCTGCGCCATCCAACTGAGAGCAAATGACAAGGGCGAGGTTTACAGCCTCAAAGTGAACGAGCGCGACATCAAAACCAGTAAATTTGCCGGCCCGTTCTTCAATTTTGAAGCCTATTTGTTCCAGCTCTACACGGGCGGCACCAAGCTGATGCTGGATGAAGAAGACTTTTCAGACGTTCGTTACCCTGGCGATTACGACTAATTTAACCTATAGCCGGCGTATTTGCTACCTAAGCAGCTATCAAATTAATAGTGAATTGAAGAAAGCGAAGTCATGAGTAACATTGAAATAACAAAAACCCTAATGCCCACAGAGCCAGATGCAGTTCAAATACTTGTCGGATTTGAATATGCTGGCGAAAACTACGAAATTCTCCTATTTGACTTTGGCGACCAAGTTGTTGGAGGTGCAATTGGGATTTGGCGAGTAGGCGATAACTTTATTGCACGACTCGGATTAGATGCACTTGCTAAATTTAACAAAGAAGCAAAAAGCCAACATATCCAGGGGACGGCATGACCAAGCATCAATCCCCCAGCAAGCAACCCCGCGCCACCCCTTGGACAGCCGAGGACTTGGCCACGCTGCGCCAGCACTACCCCGACCTGCCCACCGCCGAGGTCGCCGCGCTGCTGGGTCGTCGCGTTGGCCAGCTGCACCAGGCGGCAGCCGTGCGGGGCATCAAAAAAAATGCGGCCTTTTTTGCCAGCGACGCCGCCGGCCGCATCACGCGCGGTCGTAGCCACCCGGCGATGGTTGCCAACCAGTACAAAACCGGCCACCTGACCTGGAATACCGGCAAGAAAGGCTGGTCCGCACCCGGCACCGAAGCGACCCGCTTCAAACTGGGCGGTGCCCCTGTGAACCGGCGCGAAGTTGGCGCGCTGCGTATCAACAGCTCCGGCCAGCTCGACATCAAAATGGCCGAAGGCATCCGCCAGTGGTATCAGCTGAGCCATTACATCTGGTTTTTAGAGCGCGGCGAATGGCCGGGGCACGGCATGTGCCTACGCTTTAAAGATGGCGACGAGCAGAACCCGGCATACGAGAACCTGCAGCTCATCACGCGCCAGGAGAACATGCGCCTGAACAGCGTCCACACCCTCTACCCGCCAGAAATAGCCCGCCTGGTGCAGCTGCGCGGCGCGCTGAACCGGCGCATTAATAGCGATACCTGCATGAGCGCAACCACTACACCCGCCAGCACCAGCAACCAGCCATGAGTTACCAAACTATCAAAAAACTGAAACGCCTGCTGGCTATTGAGGTCGCCAAGCGCCAATCTGCGGAAGTAGAAAGAGACAAGTATTTCCAAGCTTATTCTGACAGTTTGGGCCGGTTTGTGACTGCGGATATGCGAATCAAGCAGGCCATAGCGATATTGACAGGGGAGGAAGAATGACCCCCGTTACACCCCAATACCCGATAACAACCCACCCCAGGAGCACCCGCATGAGCACACCCGATAACAACCACATCAGCGCCGTCCGCGCCCACCTGCTCGCCACCATGGCCGAGCTGCGCAACCCCGACAGCAAAATGGACGTGGCCCGCGCCCGCGCCATCAGCGAAGTCGCCCAGACCATCATCAACAGCGCCAAAGTAGAGGTGGACTACCTGCGCGCCACCAAACAAAGATCGACGCCTTTTCTGGAGGTGCCCGCCGAAGTCCACACCGGCAACACGCCCGGCGATACACCAGGCATCACCCCCAACAATGCCGACGATGTCAAACCCAAAGTCCCCCGCACCAACTGGGTGGGGATGACGCAATGACGCCCGAACAAATTGTGACCGTTCGCAGCGCTGCAATGCAGCTCTACCCATCCCTAAAAAAACGCATGGAAGGGAAAAAGGAGACAGACGGGTTTGAGCCTCTTGTGAAAGACTTTGAACTCATTTTTTCAATGGGCGTACAAGCTGGACTGGGATCAGAAGCGAAAGCATGGGCCGAAGTCAACCGGCTGGAAGATTTGATTGTTGACATGCTCAGGTATGCACCCGATTCAGATGTTGCCAAAGCGCGACTGGTTGCGCGTGAAACATTTGATGACCCAACCGAGTATGCAAAAGCGGTTTCCATCGCAAGCGGGAGCACAGCATGACTACCCCCACCCCATACCCCCAACAAAACCGCCAACAACGCCGCGCCGCCATCAAAGCCAAGCGCCACGCACCGCAGCGCACCGTCACACTTGACGCCGGCATGCGCCTGCTGCACAACGCGCGGCCCTACGATGAAGGGGAAATGGTGGCCGAACACATCTACACCCGCGAATGCTTTGACCGTCTGCGTGGCGGCTCGGGTGATGAGGGTGACTTTGACCGCTTGGGCATGATCTTGAACGTCGGCCTCGTCCGCGCGGAAAGCATCAACCCCCAGCTCGTCACCTCCATGCAAGCCGCCCAGGATGCCATGACCCGCATGAAAGCCCGCTACCTGCGCGGCCTGCGCTTCGGCTTCGACGCCCAAGGCCTGCACGACACCATCGCCGCCATGGCTGACTTTGAAGTCATCTTCGACGCCAGCAGCCCACAGCAAATGAAATCCGCCATCCAAGAGGCGTACAAGCGCATCACCGATGGGCAGGTTTTGACAGTTTCAGAAAAGAAATTATGAGCGACCCCAAACACCCCACCAACCAGCACTGGGAACTGTTCGACCCCGCCATCAACCCGCCCCCAAAGGGTGTCAGCCTGCTGCTGATTAACAACGGCGGCGTGCTGATCATCGGCCAGTGGTACGACGGCGCGCTGGCCTGGGGTTACAAACCGTCAATTCCACAAACAGTAAAAAACCGCACAAATAAGCATCTAGCCGGCGTATTTATTGCCTAATTTGCTATTAAAAGTATAGTAAATTTAAGAAAGTGAAGTCATGAACACACAACAAACAGAAAACTTAGACGATTTATTCAACCAAATCAATGACCGCCTGGCGATTATTGGTGAAACGCTGGATGCTTATTTTATGGTGCAACTTATCGAAATTTTGAAGTTTGAAATTGCTAAAAATAGCAACCCAAATTCCATTAAAACAATGGTTGACCGTTTCCTGGGCTGGAAACTGCCTGCCGACTTCGCACCTGATGCTGGCATCACATTCAAGAAACTTGCCAATGCTGACAGCCCTGCTGAACTGCAATATAAGCACGAGCCGACAGGTACAAACCTATTTAATGACCCACAAGCTGAAGCCATGTTGACGCACGTAGCCAAGCCCTTGATTGACCACATCACCGAGCTAGAGGCGCAACTGGTAGCGGTACAGAAGGATGCAGCTCGGTATCAGTGGCTTAGGGTGCAGAACTGGGATTCAGCAAAGCTTTGCGTTGTTGAAAGTCCAAAAACAGCGGTAAAGCTCGGCTCTCACTGCCCGGCACTGCACAGACTAGATGATTATATTGATTCAGCAATAGCAGGAGAAGCGACATGAGTCTCATAGAAAAACTATTCAGACCCTATAAAGGATCAGTGTATCGACTTGGAATGGCGATGCCAGAACCAGAATACGAGACGGCCACTGGGCGCAGACTTTTCACAGTGTCGCAGATGGAAAAGTTTGCAGCTATGGCAGCAGAACTTCGAATTGGATCTAAGTGCATCTACACCCTTTGCGCCGATGATTCGCCCACGCCAAACACGCTCGAGAGCGGTTGCGGCGAAGCTGTACTCTGGTATCTCGGCGACGATGGTAAGGGTGAATATCCGAAGTTTTGCTACCATTGTGGTGGTGCTGTTGTTTCGGGAGGGTTAGCTAATGACTAAAACAAAATGGCACAGGGGAGCGCCGCATTCTATTGGCTGGTGGCCGGCTAGTGCAACAAAAAATCAACGGATTATCCGGTGGTGGAATGGTGAATGGTGGTCAGTTCCCGCGTTTCCTGAGTTTTCAGCGCACGAAGCGGCAGATGTCGCACACTTTAAGGCTGATTTTCAACCTAAGATTCAATGGACTAAAAGGTGGTGGGTATGAAATCACCAAAACCAAAAATCTACCACCGAGGCGACAAGATCAACCCTGCCGGTGGTGTATCTGCCTTATGTTTTGTGAAGCCAAAAGCCATTGATCTATCAAAGGCGACATGGACAAATCGAGACGAAGCTGTGACGTGCAAGAAGTGCCTAGCAATTCTGCAAAAAGGTGAAGCCTATGAATAACATCATGACCGTCGCACAAGCGGCCCTACATACCGGACTATCCGAGCGAACGATATATGCCCTTGCTGCACAGCGGGCGCTGGCGTGTTATCGTGTGGGTCTACGTAGCGGGAAACTACTATTTGACAAACAAGACTTGGACGACTACCTTACATCATGCCGATCACCCGTCACAAATCCGGCGCGTACCTATTCCAGTTTGACCGCCGCATACCCGGCGCAGGGAGACAGCGCGCTAACCGCGTACTTCCAAAAGCGTGGACTAAAGCGCAAGCCCTCGAATTTGACCGCGTTGAATGCGCCCGACTCTACGCCATTGCGACTGGTGTCACCAAACCCGAGCCATTGATTGAGGAGGCCGTGCTGCTTTACCTAGAGCAACACGCACCCTTACTCAAAAACTTCAAAGACTTGCAGGGGGCACTCGCATTGTGCCAAGACTACTACATAGGCAAACCCCTGAGCGCCCTGCCCGATATTGCCCGTAAATACGCGACGGACCATGTAGGCAAGCTATCCCCAAGCACTGTCAGAAACCGCATGGCCTACCTGCGGGCCGCTTGCCGCTGGGCGTGGAAAAAGCACAACATTGGCGAACATGACCCCGCAGAACGGATGGTGCTCCCCAAAGGCGGTAAGCCTAGGTTGGTTTATTTTGACCGTGCCGCCATGCTCAGAATCTCCAGAGCCATCAAGCACCAGCCCACACGCGCCACGTTTCGCACCTCTTTTTATACCGGCTTGCGTCTCAGTGAGATATTACGGTCCACAGCCACCCAAGCAGGCGGCCAGCTTGCCTTACTGATACCTGACACGAAAAACGGCGAACCGCATATCGTACCGGTGCATTCAAAGATCGCGCACCTCGTAGACAGCACCCAATGGCCGCCAAAGGTCCACAAAGCCACGGTTAGCCATTACACAACGGTTGCCATGCGGTCCATCGGCATGACCGAGTCGGTCTTTCACAGCGCCCGCCACAGCGCCGCCAGCGAAATGATCAATGCCGGCGTGGACCTCAACACCGTCGGCGAAGTGCTGAACCATAAATCAACGGCCAGCACCAAGGTTTACGCCCACCTTGCCACCTCAAAACTGGCCGATGCGGTCAACAAAATAGGCAAAACGGCCAAAATCTCCCAACCTAGGCCACAAGCGAAAGCCGGATAATGATCAGTTTTGCTACGCTTTAAATAGCAAAAAGCCTAGTAAACACAATGGCTTACTAGGCTTCTATATTTGGTGGGACCTGCGGGGGTCGAACCCACGACAAACGGATTAAAAGTCCGCTGCTCTACCAACTGAGCTAAGGTCCCATTTAGTTTTGCAGCTTACTTACGTTCACTGCAGCACAGCCTCAAATTATAGCGTCATTTTTCACTTCTTTGAAGCACTTTGAAAATTACTCAACTAAATTTGCCAATTTATCTAATGCCCATCCCGCAGCACAATGTCCAAACGTAGCAGTCACGCTCACAACCGAACCATAACCGTGGCAATTTAAGGTGTTGTCTGTCGAATCTGTATCGTTAGCTTTGCTTGGCTGTTTGACAGCCTCTTTGCTAAAAATACAGTTCACGCCGATTTTGCGGCCTTCCCGTGGAGCAGCCTGTTCTTTTCGCAGGCGATAGCGCAATTGCGCGAGCAAAGGGTCATGCGTGGTTTTGGACAAATCATCGATATCCACCAAATGGGCCAAGCGCTTACCGCCTGCTGCACCGACTGAAATAAACAACTTTTGGGAACTCTTTTGTCGTATGACCCAAGCGGCCATCGCTACTTTGGCGTGGACTTGGTCACAAGCATCAATAACAACGTCCACATCAGCGGGGACAAGTGATGACCAGTTTTCTGGCGTCACAAAATCATCAATGCATGTGACAAAGCATTCGGGGTTAATCAAAGCAATGCGGTCTTGCATGGCCGCAATTTTTGATTGCCCTAGCGTTTGTTGGGTAGCATGCACTTGCCGGTTGATATTGGATTCGGACACGTGGTCCATATCCACCATGGTGATGCGCCCTACCCCGCTGCGTGCCAATGCTTCTACGGCCCATGAGCCGACACCGCCCACACCTACGACCATAACGTGCGAGCCACGAATTTGGGTTGCGCCTGCGGCACCATAGAGGCGATCTAGCCCACCAAACCGCCTAGCGGCATCAAAATCAACAGTTTCAGTATCCAAGGAAGCGGGTCTACAGATTACTTGAGTGTGCGTAAACGTTCGACACCTGCAAACGCAGCTTCAGACTTTGGATACGCTTTCATCAAATCTTCCAGCGTTTTCTTGGCACTTTTTGGGTCCTTCATCTCAAGCTGGCAATTGGCGATAGACAACATGGCCTCGGGGGCACGCATGTGATCGGGATTTTTTGAGATCATGCTCCGAAAGTTGATGATCGCTTCTTTATAATCACGATTTGAGTACTGCGCGTTGCCAAGCCAATACAAGGCTGATGGCGAATAGCCGCTGCCTGGGTAGCGTTGAATAAAGTCAAACAAAGCTTTTTGGGACTTCGCAAAATCACCCGCTCTGAACAGTGCAAACGCGGCATCAAAATCACGCTTCTCGGCTGGATCAGCCATAAATTCTCGACCATCTAAAGCTATTTTGACCGGTTCTAATTTGGTTAACTTTTGTTCAACCGCTTGGGAACGTTGCTCAGCCGCTTGCAATTTTTGCTCGGCAGATTGCAGCATGTCTTTTTGGCGAATTTGCATCTCCGCTAAATTTCGAGCCAATACTTCGTTGTCGCCTCTGAGCTGAGAAATATCACCTTTTTGTCGGTCAATTTGATTTTGCAGTTCAAGCATGCTTTTGCGCAGCTGCGCAATTTCTTCAGTACTTCTTTGCTGAGCGGCAATTAGGTTGTTATTTACTGTTGCATTCAAGCTGGTGATTTGCTGTCGCAAATCTAAAATAGCCTTGCGCGCCTCGTCATCATCAAAAATGCCTGCGTGCGCGGCAAGTGACATCAGTAAAAAGCTGGCGACGGCTACTGAGCGAGTAACTGGCAGAGTATTCGGCCGAAGGTTTGAAAAAAAACTCATGGAATTCCTGGGTTACTGTTTTCTTGTTTAGCGGTAGCTGATTTCAGCACGACGGTTTTTAGCAGCGGCGGTTTCATCACCACCCAAATCAGCAGGTTTTTCTTTGCCAAAGCTCACGGCTTCAATTTGGCTTTCGTTCAAACCAGACAGTGCCATCGCACGGCGCACGGCCTCAGCGCGCTTTTGACCCAAAGCCAAGTTGTACTCACGACCACCAGAAGAATCGGTATGGCCTTCCACTGAAATTTTGGTGGTTTTGCGACTCGACAAAAACTGCACATGGGCATTGATGACGCTGGCGTATTCAGGTTTGACCAAATAGCTGTCAAAGTCAAAATAAATAATCTTGCCAACATTGGCTGGGCCACCATTTGCACCACTGCCAGTGTTGCTTAAATCAACAGTCGCTACGCCACCACTATTGCCTTGGCCATTGTTTGCAGCACCGCCAGAACCACTGCCAGTACCACTGCCAGAACCCATTGTTGAGGTGCCGGTTTTGTCTTCAACTGGCGCATCCAGTTTGACGCCACTTGAGCAACCCGCCAAGCCGACTGCAAACGCTACTGCAACAGTTGCCGTTAAGAGAAATGATTTTAGTTGTTGCTTCATGTTTATCTTTCTAAAAATAATGACCGAAATATTTGGTACTTTACTGACTTTAAACTCAAAAAATTAATTACCCATGGGTGCCCATGCCGGTTCACGAATATCACCGCCTGCACCACCTAGTTTTGTTTTGATTCGCCCATCAACTGTCGTCGTCATCAAGGCCTCTCGGCCTTGAAATTTTGTCGCATAGACAATCAATTTGCTGTTGGCAGCAAAGCTAGGTTTTTCATCTGCGTTTGTATCAGTAATAGCATTGGCTGCACCTGAAGATAAATCCATGACAAACAACTTATAGCCACCACCGGCACGTGATATGTAAGCCAACCATTTGCCATCAGGACTTAGTGTTGGAGAAATGTTGTAGTTGCCGGAAAAAGTGACACGCGTAGCGCCACCGCCTGAAGCACCCATCTTGTAAATTTGTGGTGCGCCACCACGATCGCTCATAAAGTAAATACTCTTGCCATCAGCGGAGTATGTAGCCTCAGTGTCAATACCTTCTGAGCGAGACAATCGAGCAGGTTCACCGCCTGACGCACTGACAGTATAGATTTGCGAGTTGCCATCTCGCGTCAACGTTATGGCTAAAGTACGACCATCAGGCGACCAACTTGGGCCACTGTTGGAGCCTTTGAAGCCGGCAACCAATCTGCGCTTTCCTGTAGCAACCTCGTAGACCCAAATTTCAGGTTTACGCGCCTCGAAAGAAACATAGGCCAACTGTGCTCCGTTGGGAGACCAAGCGGGTGAAATAATCGGCTCTGTGTTAGTTAATGCCGCAAATGCGTCTTCACCGTCGGCATCTGCCGTCCATAACGTGTAACGTGTGCCCGCTTTGGTGATGTACGCAATCTTTGTCGAAAAAACACCCTTTTCACCGGTGAGCTTTTCGTAAATATAGTCAGACACTTTGTGTGCAGCCAACCTCAAATTTGGCGCTGTAACCACGTGGCTAGCGCCGCCTAAATTTGAACCCTTAACAACATCCCACAAACGAAAGCGCACATCATAGCGACCATCAGCCAAGCGTGTCACGCTACCTGCGGCCATAGCATCAACCGCTTTTTGACGAAATGCCGACATATCAGGCTGCGTATTTTCATCCATCGCCACAGTACCTGCATCAATACTCCGAAACTGACCACTACGCTCTAAATCAGCCGAGACAATAGCGCTGATTTTTTGCGTGCTGACTGCTTCGCCTTTGAAGGCGGCAATCGAAACCGGGACTTGCGTTAAACCTACGCCAGACACATCAACCCGAAATTGCGCCTGAACAGCGGTTAGAGAAAACAATGCTGCGAAAAAAAAGAAAACGCCAGAAAATTTAAAACTAAGGTTTGATGAGTGAGTCGTCATTTATTTTTTAAATTTAAACAATACAAAGTGAAGTACTTACCAAACGCAGACTGCGCCTGCATGGTGCACACGGCAAAACCCAAAGCACCATCTAAAAATCCTAATCTCAAAAAATAAGTCCTTACAAACGCTACCATGCCAGACATAGCCGCCCGCAGCATGCTGGTCTTTTTTCCCTCTAAATGCCGTTGCTTCGCCCACGCCTGGCTGTATTGGTCGAGTTTGCGCCAATAACTTGCCGGTGTGGGGTAGCTGAAATGTAGCATTGGAGTCGTCAGTTTGCCACAGGTTCCCTGAGATTGAACAAGTCGCTCATGTACCAAATCGTTACTGAATCTTGCACGACCGCGCTTGAACAAGCGCAGCACATGGTCAGGCGTCCAGCCGCAGTGGCGTATCCACTGGCCGCAAAATTGTGTTAAACGTGGAACTTCGTAAGCATCATGCTGATGAATTTGTTTGTTACTTTTACTATCATTTTCGAAGTTAAATTTAGCTTCGAAATTGATAGCAGCCTTGAGTTGCTCAGCCAATTCAGGTGTAACACGCTCATCCGCGTCGATAGAAAACACCCAATCGCAGGTCGCCAAATCAAGCGCACGGTTTTTTTGTACACCAAAACCTGGCCAATCGCTCGTTTGAACCACGTGTGCGCCTACCGAACGTGCCAGTTCAACCGTATTGTCTGTACTGCCACTGTCAACTACGATGATTTGGTCGGCAAAACTCACACTCGCCAAACAATCCAACATATTGTTTGCCTCGTTGTTGGCGATCAAAATGACCGATAAAGTTGTTTTTTTATCCATAGTTACTGTTCAATTGCTTTTATTTCAGCAGACTCCACAGATTTATAGCCCGCAAACAAGATGCCCAACCCAATACAAAAGAAATGTCCTGTCGCACTGTCAAACAAGGTTGAGTTAAAAAAACACCCCACCGTAAAAGCGACCAGCAATGATTGCGCTGCCATACGCTCATGACTTGGCAAATACCTGCTCCCAACGAAGCAGCGTCCCACCCATACCAGAAACAACGACAAACCCACCAAACCCAATTGAGAGGCCATGAGCAAATACTCTTGGTGTGGGTTGCCACCCGAGGCGGCAATTTTCGGCGTATTTGGCGTGCTGACAACGTATTTTCGATACTCATCTGCCCAAGTACCCATGCCCGTTCCCAAAATCGGGTTGTGTTTAGCTATTTCTAAGGTTGTGCGCCAAAAACCAATGCGTAAGCCAGACGAAGCAATCGTATCAGTACTAAGCACTGTTTGCGAATCGACCACAACCTCAGAAAGTCGCTTTTGCACCGTGCTGCTAAACATCCCCACGCTGACAGTCACAATAAGTAAAACAGCCATGGCCAACCATTTTTTCGTGCTCTTAAGCTGGGTCAAGATAAAGAAAATCAACAAGGCAGTCAACGTTACATAGGTTGTGCGCCCCTGCTGCGCCAGCACCACAAAAGCCACCGTTAAAAGCGCAACCAAAGCACCCAAACTTTTATCAAGCCAAGCCCTGCTCTGCATCATCCAAGCCAGCCCCACCGTCAACGCCGGGATCAGCACAAAACCCAGCGTGATGTACGAATAGGTTGACAAAGGTAACGCGGGGTGCACGCCCATGTGGCCGTCACCAATAGGTTCTGGCAAGATGTGAATCAGCGCATACAACATCAGCACAACCGCCGCACCCAGCCAAGCTTTGATGGCTGCATCGCGCCACTTAGCGTCTGCAAACAAAAACACCATCAACGGCACATAAATCAATTTACGGTATTTCCAAATGCCGATAAACGTTTGCTGCAGCGGTGCGTGCGACCACAGCAAGCTCAGCAGCATCCAGCCCAAAAGCAGCAAAGCGCCAAAAACGGCGGGGTTTTTAAGATCAGTTCGCCAGTTTTGACCCGGTTTGCACCCTGAGCAGACCCAAGAAAGTAGGGCCAGCGATGCAAAAATATTGGTCAAAGGCAATGAGAGCATGGTTCCGACCAGCGCCACAACGCCAAAAACCCTAGCCCAACCTAGAAAACCTAAATTCTGAGCTAAGTTTTTCGATGCTGCCAACGAAAGCGTGCGTTCTGTCATGCAGCGATAATACAGGCACTTTATGCCCCTTTTGCCTACACAGCACCCGCGCCAGTGACAAATTCAACCTCATCTTCAGTTTCAGCGAATAAATCCTTACGCCAGCGTTTTGCACGGCTGCTGCCCTACTTTGGTCAGCCTAAAAGCGCGTGGATCATTGCGTTTTTAGCTGTGACCATTGCCGCCTGTACAGAACCGATGATTCCCGCTGCGCTGAAACCCCTGCTTGATCGCGGATTCACCAAGGGCAGCCTGAGTGTATGGATCATCCCAGTCACACTCATCGCCCTGTTCGGCGTTCGCGGTATTGCGGGCTTTGTGGCGGAATTGGCCGTCACCAAAGTCACCTCAAAAGGCTTGATGAAGCTGCGTCAAGCCATGTTTACCAAGGTTTTAGACGCCAAATTTGAGCTTTTCGCCGACCAAACCTCCAGCGAGCTGGCCAATACTGTCGTTTACGAGGTCAACAACGGCTCAACCCTGCTGGTTAACTCCTTGATGGCTTTGGTGCGCGATACCGTCACCATGGTTGCTTTGGTCGGCTACCTGCTTTACCTCAACTGGCAGCTCACAACCATTGTTGCCATCATGCTACCTGCCGTCGCCTTCATCATGGTCAAGTTGTCGAAAAAGCTTTACGGCCTGTCCAAATCTAGCCAAAAAGCGACCGACGACTTGGCCTATGTGGTTGAAGAAAACGTCTTAGCCCACCGCGACATTCGCCTGCACGCCGCACAGCCCGCGCAGGCAGATCGTTTTATGCACATCAGCGACACGCTGCGCCGCCTATCGATGAAGACGACTGCCGCCTCTGCCGCCATGAAGCCATTGACGCAAATGATTGCAGCTATTGCCTTGTCAGCTATTATTTCTGTCGCCCTTGTGCAAAGTGCTGACGGCGGCACCAGCGTCGGCGAGTTCACCGCCTTCGTCACCGCCATGCTCTTATTGGTTGCGCCCATCAAGCATTTGTCTGAAATTGCCAACCCTATCACCCGTGGTTTGGCATCCTTAGAGCGCGGGTTTGACCTGCTAGACCTGTCCGACAGCGAACACTCCGGCACCTTCAGCAAAACGCGGGCTGATGGGCATATTGAGTTTTTGAACACCAGCGTCAAATACAAGGAAGGCGCTGGTTTTGCGGTTGAAGACCTCTCGCTCACCATCGACCACGGCGAGACCATTGCCCTGGTAGGCTCATCGGGCTCAGGCAAAACCACCTTGGTTAATTTATTGCCTCGGTTTTTAGAGCCCTTCTCTGGCAATATCAGTTTAGATAATCAATTATTGAAGGATTGGGATTTAACGTCACTGCGCAACCAGTTTTCATTGGTCAGTCAGCATGTCGTTATGCTGAACGATACGATTGCCAATAATGTGGCTTTAGGTGTCAATATTGGCTTAGATAATGATTTAAATAATAAAGCAATAGACAAAAACAAAGTCCTGCAATGTCTAGAAGCCGCGCGCTTAGGCACTTTCATTGCAGACCTGCCACTAGGCATAGATACCACCGTCGGCCACAATGCCGTGCAGCTCTCAGGCGGTCAACGACAACGCCTAGCCATTGCCAGAGCCTTATACAAAGACGCCCCAATATTAATATTAGACGAAGCCACTTCGGCGCTGGATGCCGAATCCGAACGTGCCGTGCAAGAAGCACTGCACGTATTGATGAAAAACCGCACCACCTTGGTGATTGCGCACAGATTATCTACGGTTGAACATGCAGACAGAATCGTCGTGATGGAAGCTGGCAAAATTATCGAAATTGGCTCGCATGCCAAACTGCTGGCTGACAACGGGTTTTACGCCAAGCTTTACCGCTTAGGTTTACACGCCTCATGAAACTCAATTTTACTATATATTTAATAGCACACTAGATATTAAATACGCCGACTACAGATGATTAACACCTTAAAAACGGCCTATTTTATCGACTTTATCCACTTTCAGTAAGCCGAACCCGTTTTGTCAACTGGTTTATCGTTATTACCGCTCTCCAAAGCCTTTTCTCGCGCCTCTGAGGCTGCCTTCACCGCTTCATTTACCTGGTCTTTCACCTGCGTTTGCATCTGTTTGCTTTGCTCGGCAATGTTGGCTGGGGTTGCTGTGGCGTTATCGCTTGAGGATGCCGGAGTTGGTAATTGCGTTACCGCAGACAACTGCTTTTTCGCCAAAATAGCTATGACGGCGACGACGATAAGCAGGCTGATCAGGCTGAAAATTATACGCATTTTTTATGTTTCCTCGCCGGTTTGATCGATTTTCAACCCGAGCTTCACCATCCAATCAGCCAAAGCCCGCTGATCGTCATTCCCCGCCGCATATATCTTATGCAACGCCGGATGTGAAACTGGGCGGTGCTGGTTGATCTTGATGGTGCATTGCAAATCAACTACTTGCAGCTCAAAACCAACGATTCCAGCCAGCATTTTATGCTGGTAGTCAACGCCTAAATCTATCCATTGCTGTTTATAACTGGGTTCGTGGTCGCCTATAAGTTTCTTCAGCAAGCGGTCTTTCGCCAATGGCTCTTCAATCAGTGTGGCTTGCACAGTGCCATGCACTGCAACGTAGTTCCACGACGGTACGCGGGCTAAATCGGGGTAAATTTGGGGTGATAAGTAGGCGTTTGGCCCTAAAAACGTCACCACGGCCTGCGGACGCGCTTGCAGGTACTTCCAATGCGCATTCGGCTTGGCGCAATGCCCCCAAAGCACAAGCCCATCGCCCCGCTCCTCCGCATGCAGCGGCACATGCGTCACAAACGGCAAACCTGCATCGTCCACGCTGATAAGCGAAGCAAGAGGATGAGCACGCATGATTTGCAAGGCCTGGGCTCGGTCTTTTGATTGAAATTGAGGCGGTTGGTACATCTTTAAAATGGTTACTATTATTGTTCAAAACGCGAAAGCTTTTTATAGCGAATAATATATAACTAAACGGCTACCAGAGCAATAATTAGGGATTTAACCATGACGACGACAACCGAAACCGCCATTTTGGCCGGTGGATGCTTTTGGGGCATGCAAGATTTGATTCGCAAATTACCCGGTGTTACCAGCACGCGCGTGGGCTATAGCGGGGGTGATGTTGCGAATGCGACTTACCGCAACCATGGCTCGCATGCAGAAGCTATCGAGGTCAAGTTTGATCCTGCAGTTTTGAACTTTCGCCGACTTTTGGAATTTTTCTTCCAAGTACATGACCCTTCAACACCCAACCGCCAAGGCAATGATCGCGGTGCGTCTTACCGTTCAGGCATTTATTTCACCAGCAGTGAGCAGGAAAAAGTCGCAGTAGAGACGGTTGCCGACGTTGATGCCAGTGGCTTGTGGCCAGGAAAAGTGGTCACAGAACTCAAGGCGGCAGGGCCTTTCTGGGAAGCGGAGCCAGAACATCAAGACTATTTGGTGCACATTCCGCATGGCTACACCTGTCACTTTGTGCGACCCAACTGGAAATTGCCGCGAAGAGCTGCTCAGAAAGAAAATTGAAGATTGCCTTTGACAATTCCTATGCCCGAGAATTGACGGGCATGTACGTGCCGTGGCATGTCAGCGGTGCGCCCAAGCCGGAGCTCGTCTGGTTGAATGAGCGGTTATCAGCTGATCTCGGGTTTAATCCTGAAGATTTGCGTTCCACCGAAGGCTTGGACATGTTGTCGGGCACCCATGCGCCCGAAGGCGCCCAAGCTATCGCACAAGCTTATGCCGGCCATCAGTTTGGGCATTTTTCACCGCAGTTGGGGGATGGGCGCGCGCTGCTTTTGGGTGAGGTGCTGGATCGACAGGGGCAGCGCAAAGACATTGCGTTCAAAGGCTCAGGTCAAACGCCATTTTCAAGAGGTGGTGATGGCAAGGCCACCTTAAGCTCAGTGCTGCGCGAAGTGATTATCAGTGAATCCATGCACGCTTTGGGTATCCCTACCACCAGATCTCTGGCCGCCGTCGCGACGGGTGAAACCATCATGCGCGAGCGTGCCGCACCCGCTGGCATACTCACGCGCGTGGCAGCCAGCCATCTGCGCGTGGGCAGTTTTGAGTTTTTTGCCGCGCGTGGCGACAGTGACAGCTTGCGCCGTTTGGCTGATTACGCCATTGCTAGACATGTTGCTAGACACGATTCAAGTTTGACAGAAGCGCCGGATCGATACCTGTTGTTGCTGCAGCATGTCATTGACCGTCAAGCCAGATTGATCGCGCAGTGGATGGGCGTTGGCTTCATCCACGGCGTGATGAATACGGACAACATGACCATTTCTGGCGAAACCATCGACTACGGTCCCTGTGCGTTCATGGAGGCTTACACCCTCCAAGCCGTCTTCAGCTCTATCGACACGCAGGGACGTTATGCCTATGCTAATCAGCCCAGTATTGCTAAGTGGAACCTCAGCCGTTTGGCATCTGCGCTGCTGCCACTGCTTGACCCCGAGCTTGAGCGTGCAAAAGTGCTGGCCATGGATGCCGTCAACACATTTGACACACTTTTTGCCAAGTACAGCCTAGCTGTGTGGCGTGCCAAACTAGGCTTGGATTCGACCGGTGCTGATGACGAACGCCTAGACGAACGGCTAGCAACTGACTTTTTGCAATTGATGCAAAACAGCAACATTGACTTCACACAAGGGTGGCGAAGTCTGGTGACAGCAAGTCAAAATGATGAGACGGCCTTGCGATCACTGTTTGGCACGTCAGACGCCGTGGCTGAATGGCTGCAGCGCTGGCATCAGCGCTTCAACCAATCAATCACGCAAACGATTGATTCAGCATCCATATCAACGGCTCGAACAGCGAGCATGAAAAGAGCAAACCCTACCCATATTGCACGCAATCATTTGGTGGAGCATGCGCTGACAGAAGCCACAGAGCGCAACGATTTTTTACCGTTCGAGGCGCTGATGGCCGCTATAACGCAGCCCTTTGAGGCCGGTGCCATAGACAGCAAATTTGCCACCCCAGCCCCAGCCGAGGTGACCGCCTGCTATCGGACTTTCTGCGGTACTTGACGCACAGTAACGCAAGCTAAACCGCTCAAAGTGCTAGCGGCCAGCACCCCAAATGAATATGCTTGGTCTGCCCCAGCAAGCTGTGCACCAAACTTCGACCAGTCCATTCGGCAAACCGCCAGCGTAGTCGCCCACGTGGTGCAGCGTGACGTGCAAGCGGTCGTTTGAGAGCGATTTTCCGGTTAAACCGTGCTCAGCGCGCAGTTGCTGGGAGGTTTTGACAATCTGCGGGATGGCCTCGTCGCTGGGGAAAAGCGCAAAGAAGAGGCGGTCTGTGGGTTTGGGTGGCGGGATGGCTCCGAATAGGTCGGAATCTTGGATCATGTTAGTCTGCCTTCAGTTCATTTTGCGGATGTTTACGCAAAATACAATTCAACCCGATCAGAAGTCCAGGTCGCCACGCCAGTGCCAAAAAAATCGGCATCCTCTGTCCAAACGGGGCAACCCAAAATCATGGCGCATGCCAACACGGGCCAATCGTCCGCATCACGTGCAGCAATTCGTTGCAATGCCTGTGGTTGCATGCCGTCATAAAGCTCTGCATCAATGGATTGGACGATACCCTCAAGACGATCAAGCACCAGCATCGCCGCAGTGGCATCAACCCCCCGTTTTTTCAGCAATGCTGGCAGGTACTTCCTGGCATCTGCATAGGCAATGTCTGGCGCGAAGAATTTCACGGTCTGCGAGTGGCCAAAAATCAACTCACGAACCCGCTTTCCCAGTACCGCACGAATCAGGATATTTGCATCGAGAACGATAGCTTTCCCTGTCATGCTGCTTTAGCTTTCGGAGTCAATGCCTTCCTACGAACCGCTTTAAAGTCCGCAACCACGGACTCGATATCCACATTTTTCGCCTCAAGAAGTTTGTCTAGTGTTTTGCTGGCTTTTTTCAAAGCTGCAATATCAGCCTCAATTTGTCCATGTGTCGGAATAAAGTAACCCACCGTTTGCCCATGCCGCGTAACAGCCACAGGCGTGTTAGATGCAATGTACTCCGCCAAATCAGTGCGAAACTCGCGTATGCCTACCTTTGTCGTTTCCATGTGCATTCCTTTGAGATTGTGAATCTTTGTGTACACATTTTACGCTGATTTGAGAATTCCGAGTGGGTTGTTCCACATGCTGGCGGTCGTTTGAGGATGATTCCCCGGTTAAACCATACTCAATGCAACTATCGTTTGCGAAGAATCATCTGATCTTGCCGCAGCAATACATCGAATTTCGATAAGAAATTCTGCCCCAGAAGAGCATCGTTGACTTCATGGCCTTCCAAACAAACACCGACACGAATACCTGAAACGGCTATTTGCCCCACATTAATAGACACATTTGCAATGATTCGTCCGGGCAAATCGCCATTGGCAGTTTTAAAAACTGTTGATTCACCGCCAACCAACCCTGCTTTTTGAGCAAATTTCTCACTGACGCCGACCAAAGATGCGCCAGTATCCACCAAAAACTTAACGGGATTTCCGTTGACATGACCCGCAATATAAAAGTGACCGTCCCTGGCTCTTTTGATAACGACGTCACCGTTAGCTGAAATAATTGTTTTGGGTTGTTCGTATTGCTTAAAGCCAAAATACAAAGCTGCCATGATGGCCAACCAAAAAACCACAATTCCTAAAGGCGCCCATCTATTGCCTCTTGAAACAACGGGATACCGCTTTTCATATTTAATCTTGGATTTTCCAAAGCGAACAATTTTTCTGTCACGCTATTTTTGCGCTTCACGGTACCAATCACGGTCTTGTATGCCCATTTTTACGCCTATCAAATGTCCGAGGTGTTAGAAACTCACTCCCACTCAATCGTCGCCGGCGGCTTCGAACTCACGTCATACGTCACCCGATTAATTCCCCGAACTTCATTGATGATCCGGCTGGACACTTTTTTGAGCAAGGCATAGGGCAATTCGGCCCAGTCGGCGGTCATGAAGTCACTGGTTTGGACGGCGCGCAGGGCGACGACGTAGTCGTAGGTGCGGCCATCGCCCATGACGCCTACCGATTTCACGGGTAGGAACACGGTGAAGGCTTGGCTGGTGGCGTCGTACCAGGTCTTTTTGGGGTGGCGCAGGTTGACGGGCTCGTCTGCGGCGGGGGTGTAGGGGAAGTTGCGCAGTTCTTCGATGAAGATGGCATCGGCACGGCGCAGCAGGTCGGCGTATTCTTTTTTGACCTCGCCCAAGATGCGAACGCCCAAACCCGGGCCTGGGAACGGGTGGCGGTAGACCATGTCTGCGGGCAGGCCCAGCGCCACGCCCAGCTCGCGCACTTCGTCTTTGAAGAGTTCACGTAGCGGCTCCAGGAGCTTCAAACCGAGCTGCTCAGGCAGACCGCCGACGTTGTGGTGGCTTTTGATGACCACGGCTTTTTTATTTTTGGCACCGCCGGATTCGATCACATCGGGGTAAATGGTGCCTTGGGCGAGCCATTTTGCTCCATTTTTGCTAGCGCCAGAGGCAGTTAATTTAACGGCTTCAGCCTTAAATACCTCTACAAACTCGCGTCCGATGATTTTGCGCTTGGCTTCCGGATCACTCACGCCTGCCAGGTGGCCGAGGAACTGCGCGCTGCAATCAGCCCGCACGACTTTGGCGTGCAGTTTGCCGACAAACATGTCCATCACCATGTCGCCTTCATTCAGGCGCAAGAGCCCATGATCGACAAACACGCAGGTCAGCTGGTCGCCAATGGCGCGGTGAATCAGCGCGGCGGCGACGGAGGAATCGACCCCGCCGGACAAGCCGAGGATCACCTCTTCGTCACCCACCTGCGCGCGTATGCTGGCCACCGCCTCGGTGATGTAGTCGCCCATGATCCAGTCGGCGCGGGTGCCGCAAATTTGCAGCACAAAGCGCTCCAAAATCTGCTGGCCTTTGATGGTGTGCGTCACCTCGGGGTGGAACTGCACGGCGTAAAACTTGCGTGCTTCATCTGCCATGCCGGCTATCGGGCAGGCGTCGTTGGAGGCCATCAGCTTGAAGCCGGGCGGCATCTCGATGACCTTGTCGCCATGGCTCATCCATACGTCCAGCAGGCCATGGCCGTCATCCGTGGTGTGGTCGGCCATGCCGTCAAACAGCGCGGTGTGGCCACGGGCGCGGATTTGTGCGGAGCCAAATTCGCGGGTTTTACCAGCTTCGACCTTGCCACCGAGCTGCTGCGCCATGGTTTGCATGCCGTAGCAAATGCCCAGCACCGGCACGCCCAGCTCAAACACGGCTTGCGGCGCTTTGTCGGTCTCAGCCTCATACACGCTGGCGTGGCTGCCAGATAGGATGACACCTTTGAGATTACCATCCGCCGCATAGGCCTTGACCCACTCGTCAGTCACGTCACAAGGATGCACCTCGCAAAACACATGCGCCTCGCGCACACGGCGAGCGATGAGCTGGGTGACTTGGGAGCCGAAATCGAGGATGAGGATTTTTTGGTGGGACATTGAATTATTCGGAGCGGTAGTTTGGTGCTTCTTTGGTGATCTGCACATCATGCACATGGCTTTCGCGGATGCCGGCGGTGGTGATTTCGACAAATTCGGCCTTGTTTTGCATGTCGTCAATCGTCGCGCAACCGCAGTAGCCCATGCTGGCGCGGACGCCACCGGCCATTTGGTAGACGATGCTGACCATGGAGCCTTTGTAGGGCACGCGGCCTTCGATGCCTTCGGGGACCAGCTTGTCTGCGTTCGGGTTGCCGGTCGTTGCTTCTTGAAAGTAGCGGTCCGCGCTGCCCTGCTGCATCGCGCCGATGCTGCCCATGCCACGGTAGCTTTTGTAGCTGCGGCCTTGGAACAGCACGATCTCGCCCGGTGCTTCTTCGGTACCTGCAAACATGCCGCCCATCATGACGGTGGACGCGCCAGCTGCCAGTGCTTTAGCAATATCGCCAGAATAACGAATGCCGCCATCACCAATCAACGGGACGCCAGTACCGCGCAACGCTGTCGCCACACTGTCAATCGCCATGATTTGAGGCACGCCCACGCCGGCCACGATGCGGGTGGTGCAAATGCTGCCAGGGCCGATGCCGACTTTGACGGCGTCTGCGCCGGCTTCCACCAGCGCCAAAGCCGCCGCGCCGGTGGCGATGTTGCCGCCGATGACGTCGATGTGCGGGTAGTTCTTTTTGACCCAACGGACGCGCTCGATCACGCCGTGGCTGTGGCCGTGGGCGGTGTCAACCACGATGGCATCAACGCCCGCTTTGACCAGGGCTTCAACACGTTCTTCCGTGCCCTCGCCCACGCCAACCGCTGCGCCTACACGCAAGCGACCGTGGTGGTCTCGTGCGGCGTTGGGGAAACTGGTTTGCTTGGTGATGTCTTTGACGGTGATGATGCCTTTGAGCTCAAAAGCCGGGTTCACCACCAACAAACGTTCCAATTTGAATTTATTCAGCAGTGCTTTGGCCTGCGCGGGTGTGGTGCCTTCGCTTTCCTGCACGGTTATCAGCTTCTCGCGCGGGGTCATGATTTCGCTGACAGGCACGTCATAGCGGGTTTCAAAGCGCAAATCGCGGCTGGTGACGATGCCGACGACTTTGCCGCCATCGCAGACCGGAAAGCCAGAAATACCCAGCTGCTCGGACAAGGCCAGCACTTGGCGCACGGTATGCGTGGGGGTGATGACGACGGGGTCGCGCAGCACGCCGGATTCGTAGCGTTTGACTTTAGAAACCTGCGCGGCCTGCTCTTGGGCGGTCAAATTCTTGTGGACGATGCCGATGCCGCCTTCTTGCGCGATGGCGATGGCCAAACGGGCTTCGGTGACGGTGTCCATCGCGGCAGAAACCAGCGGCAGGTTAAGCCGGATGTTGCGGGAGAACTGGGTGGCGAGTGTGACGTCCTTGGGCAGGACCTGGGAGTAAGCTGGCACCAACAACACATCGTCGAAGGTCAGCGCTTTACCTAAAAGACGCATCTGGAAAGCTCCAAAG
>JAYWCQ010000247.1:0-6898 GCA_043780435.1 Polaromonas sp. | reverse complement strand
CCGCCGCATCTTGGCTCAATTGGTACTGTAGCGTGCCCAAAACCAACCAGTTAGGCGCGTAGGTGGGGGCGTCGGCGCTGAGCTTTTGCACTTGCGCCATAGCGTCTGCAAAACGCGACAGCGAAACCAACGTTCGGGCATACGCTAAGCGGACTTCAGGCTTGGGCTGAGCTGCCGAGTTCGCAAGGTATTGTTTGACGAGTTGCTCGGCCAGGGGCACTTTGGCAGCCATGAGCGCAATAGCCAGCTGCGCAGCCTCTGCATCACGAGGATTTTTGGCCAGTGCAAGTTTAGTAACTTCGAGGGCAATGGCCATGTCCGCTTTACCTGCGGGTTGTTCTAAACGGTTCATGCTTACCGAAATTTGAACCAGATACCGTGCTGCATCGATAGATGCGGGGGTAGTCACCAACCAAGCCCTAGCCGCTGACAATGCGGACTCGCCAGAGCGTGCTTGCAAAGCAATGGTGATGGCGCGCTCGAACAGCGAGGCGTCATTTGTCCTTCGGGCGCTGTCCAGCATCAGCGCGAAACCAATTCTGGGTTCCTCATCGAGCAAATTCAACTCGGCTAACAAAATTTTGTAGAAAATCTCGGCGTCAAGAGCTGAGTTGATAACAGGCGCTTCAGGCGTTGATGATGCAGATGACGCTGATGGCTCTTGCGCTGGCACAGATTGCCCGAATGCCAGCGGCACGGTGCCGAAAAAGCTCAGTAAACTTAACGCAGCGATGGCTATTGGGCGGATGAATCTATTTTGTTTCATGTAAGCATGATAATTCATGCAAAGTGAGCCTGTATATACCCACAAAAAACCGTAAATAACGTGAATAAATAGAAGCATGCCTGAATTACCCGAAGTTGAAGTGACACGCTTGAGTTTTGCTTCCGGCATCGCTGGTGCGCGTATTTTGGCAGTGCGAGTCGGCAAACCGCTGCGCTGGCCGCTGCAGTGCGAGCCGGATGATTTGCTGGGTATGACGGTGCTGCAAGTGCGCCGGCGGGGTAAATACTTGTTGCTGGATTTAAAGGGTGGACGCGTAGGTGATGGTTTGTTGCTGATGCATTTGGGCATGTCTGGCAGCTTGAGTTTTACGTCGCAAACGGTTTGGGGCGTAGAAGTTGCCGCTGCTGGTAAACACGATCATTTCGATTTGGTCACCACACAGGGCTTGCTGCGTTTGAACGACCCGCGCCGCTTTGGTGCGGTGGTTTTTGCACCAGCTGAGCAATCACCCACCGCCCAAAAGCTGCTGGGCAAGCTGGGCGTTGAGCCTTTGACCGAGGCATTTGATATCAAAACCTTCCATTTGGGGCTTAAAAAAAGCCAAACGGCGATCAAACAAGTGCTTTTGGGGGGCGAATTGGTTGTCGGGGTCGGTAATATTTACGCGTCTGAAGCCTTGTTTATGGCGGGTATTCGCCCGACGACGCGTGCGGCCAAAATCAGCCTGCCCAGAGCCGCCAAGCTGCACGCTGCGATTCAAGAGGTTCTTGCCCGCGCCATCGCCAAAGGCGGTAGCACCTTGCAAGATTTTTCCAGTGCCAAGGGCGAAACTGGTTATTTTCAGCTGGAAGCCAAGGTGTATGACCGCGCGGGGTTGCCGTGTTTGGATTGCCAAAGCCTAATCAAAAAAATTGTGCAAGGGCAGCGTTCGACGTTTTACTGCGCTGCATGTCAAAAACCATGACGGAAACCATGACGGGAATTATGTCAAATACCTTGAAGTCAAACGCAATTACCAAATTCGCACCTGCACTCATCGCTTGGCAAAAAACGCACGGCAGGCACGATTTGCCGTGGCAAAACACGCGTGACCCTTACAAAGTCTGGCTGTCTGAAATCATGCTGCAGCAAACCCAAGTCGTCACCGTCAAAGACTATTTCGCGCGCTTCTTGGCAGCGTACCCCACGGTGGCGAGCTTGGCTGCCGCCAGTTTGGACGATGTTCTGGCGCTGTGGAGCGGCCTGGGCTACTACAGCCGCGCCCGCAACATGCACCGCTGCGCGCAAGCTGTGGTCGCGCTGCATGGCGGCGCATTCCCCCAAACGGCAGAAGTGTTGCAAACCCTGCCCGGCATTGGCCCGTCAACAGCGTCAGCCGTCGCCTCGCTGTGCTTCAGTGAGCGGGTGGCTATTTTGGATGGTAATGTGAGGCGGGTACTGACGCGCTTGCTGGGCTTTGATGCTGATTTGGCTAAATCAGCCAACGAAAGAGCATTGTGGCAGCTAGCTACGCAAGTTTTACCGCATGACGATTTATGGCTATCCATGCCGCACTACACCCAAGGCGTGATGGACTTGGGCGCAACCCTGTGCACCACCCGCAGCCCCAATTGCTTGCTGTGCCCCGTAGAAAAGCTGTGTGCAGCAAAAAAAGGGGGCAACCCAGAAGCTTTCCCCGTCAAAACAAAAACCTTGAAACGCAGCAGTCAATCGCTGTGGCTGTTGTGGGCAACACAGGCGGATGGTTCCGTGTATTTAGAGCAACGCCCCACGCCCGGTGTGTGGGCAGGTTTGTATTGTTTGCCTGTGTTTGAGAGTTACAAGGCGCTAGCTGCTGCTGTGCCGGCAGCTGCAATCGAAGACTTAATTGACGGCGACGTGTTTAAACATGTTTTGACACACAAAGACTTGCATATTCACCCCGTGCACTTGCAAACGGTTGAAAAACCAAAGCATGCAGCGCTGAAAATCAAAGGAAACTGGGTTGCAACAGACGCCTGGCCCAAGCTGGGATTGCCTGCACCTGTGCGCAAGTTGCTGACAAGCGCAATTGCTAACTTAGTTGGCTAACCTTGTAGCTCTCTGTGGCGCTTAAGCGTGACAAATTTGCCCGTATTTTCATTGGCAAAAGCCGCTGCCAACTGCTCCACCAAGTAAACCGAGCGGTGTTGCCCGCCCGTGCAGCCGATGGCGATGGTCACGTAGCTGCGGTGGTCGCGGGCTAGGGCGGTCAGCCATTTGCTGACAAATTTGGCGATATCGTCTTGCATGTCCAGCACTTCAGGCAGGTTTTGCAGGTAAGCGGCTACGGGTGCATCGCGTCCTGTCAAATTGCGCAGGGCGGGTTCGTAGTGTGGGTTCGGCAGCATGCGCACGTCGAACACGTAGTCTGCGTCCATGGGGATGCCGCGTTTGAAGGCGAAGGACTCGAACACCAAAGTCATGCCGCTGGCTGGATTGGTAGCGGCAGAAATCATGTCTTTCACATAAGCCAAGAGTTGCGCGGGGCGGATCATGCTGGTGTCGATGATGTGCGCGCCTTCGCGCAAATCAGCGAGCAGATCGCGCTCCAGCTCGATGGCTTCGACCAAAATGTGCTGGAAGTTGGCTTGCTGATCCGTATTTGCAGCGCTTCCTGTGGTTGATTCCACGGCTGCCTGGCTGGACAAGGGGTGTTTTCTGCGCGTTTCTGAGAAGCGTCGCACCAAGGTGTCCGTCGTTGCATCTAAAAACAAAGATTTTAAGTCAACATCACGATTTTTCAATGCTGACAACAAGTTGGGCACCATGGGCAAAGAGGTCGCACTGCGAATATCCATCGCAATCGCCACCCGTTTGACGCCGTGCTGCTGCTCTAAATCGACGAAAGGCAGCAGCAGCTCAGGTGGCAAATTGTCAACACAGTAAAAGCCAGCATCTTCCAGCGCATGCAGCGCGACTGACTTGCCGGAGCCAGACATGCCAGTGATTAAAACCAGTTCTAACGTCATGCCAAAGCCTTAGATTTAGCGGATTGTGCATCCAAGGCCTCGAAAATAGGGGTAAATATGCTTTTAGCCGGCGTATTTATTGATTGAGATGCTATCATTTCTGTAGCGTGCAGAATGGTGGCCTCGGTCACCTGCGCACCACCCAGCATGCGGGCGATTTCGTTGACGCGGTCTGTTTGAACCACTTCGGTCACGCTGCTTTCGGTATGTTGACCCAGCAAGCGTTTGGCGACGACCAAATGCTGGTCGGCACACGCTGCCACCTGAGGCAAATGCGTGACGGCCAAAACTTGTCTGTCCACGCCCAGCTGCTTCATCAACCTGCCCACCGTTTCCGCCACCGCACCGCCCACGCCGGCGTCTACCTCGTCAAAAATCAAGGTTTGCGCGGTACCCAACTGGCTGGTGACGACAGATATTGCCAAAGCGATACGTGACAATTCTCCACCCGAAGCCACCTTGCCCACTGGGCGCGGCGTGCTGCCAACGTGGCCGGCGACCAAAAAGCCCACGTCTTCCAGCCCAGCTTCGGCGGGGGCGTCCAGCGCCGTCAATGCCACTTCAAACGCGCCGCCCTGCATGCCCAAGCCTTGCATGGCTGAGGTGATGGCTTCGGCCAGTTTGGGGGCTGAAGCACGGCGTTTTTTGGAAATAGCGGTTGCCTCGGCTTGGTAGGCTTTGGCGGCTTTTTGCTCTGCGGCCTCCAGAGCAGCTAAATCCGTCGAAGCGTCCAAACGGGTTAACTCTTCTTTCCATGATGCGAGCAAGGCTGGCAGCTCTTCAGGGGTGCGTTTGTAGCGGCGTGCCAGCGACAGCCACAGCGCCATGCGTTCGTCCAACTCTGCCAAGCGCTGCGGCTCCAGCTCGGTGTTGCGCAAATAGCTGTTCAAGCTGTGCGCAGCGTCTTCAAGCTGCGCCAAATTTGACGCCAACACGTCTGCCAAAGCTTTGAATTCAGGCTCAATGTGCGCGCGGGCTTCCAGAGCGCTGTGGGCTTTGACCAAACCGCTAATCACATCAGCACCAGACTCGGATTCGTCATCTTGCAGCGCCGAGAACGCCGTTTGTGCCGCTTCCAAGAGCGATTGCGCGTTCGACAGCTTGCTGTGCTGCGCGTTCAACTCGTCCCATTCGTCTGCGCCGGGTGCCAATTTTCCCACTTCGGCAAGTTGCCACAGCACGCGCTCGCGCTCGTTTTGCAGGTTGTGCAAGGCAGATTTGGCGGTGTCCAGCGCTCTGCTGGCAGTGCGCCACTGTGACCAAGTCGCACTTAATGGCTGGCAATTGTTACCTGCATAAGCGTCCAGCAGGCCACGCACGGCATCGGCACGGCTCAGCGTGGCCCACGCATGTTGGCCATGAATATCAACCAGCTCATCGCCCAATTCTTTCAGTTGTGTCGCCGTGGCGCTGCTGCCATTGACCCAGGCGCGGCTTTTGCCCGCCGTATCAACCGTCCGGCGCAGCAGCAAAGTGTCTTCCACCGCAAAGCCAGCCTCTTCCAACCACGTGTTTAACCATGTTTTTCGCGCTATGGGGATATCAAATTCAGCGCTCACCTCTGCTCGGCTGGCGCCCTCGCGCACCCAAGCCGTGTCTGCACGTGCGCCCAGCGCCAGTTGCAAGGCGTCAATCAAAATAGATTTACCGGCACCGGTTTCACCCGTCAGCACGGTAAAGCCGCTACTTAAATCAAGCTCCAGCTCGCGCACGATGACAAAATCACGCAGAGCCATGCGTTTCAAAGCCATGCTTAGGACCCTCCCTCGTTCCAATGCAGTTTTTTGCGCAGCGTGTCAAAATAACTCCACCCTTTGGGGTGTAAGAATCGCACGGAATACTGTGATTTCATAAGTTTGATGCAATCGCCAATCAACATTTCTGTGATCGACTGCATGTCGAAATTAGCGCTTGCATCGCGACCAGAGACAACTTCTACGGTGATCTCAACTGCATTGGCCAGCACGATGGGGCGGTTCGACAAGTTGTGAGGCGCAATAGGCGCGAGCACCCAGCCCGGCACGGACGGGTGCAACAACGGGCCACCGGCTGACAACGAATAGGCGGTTGAGCCCGTCGGCGTCGCGATGATCAAACCGTCAGCCCGCTGGTTCGCCACAAAATGGCCATCCACGTAAACGCGTAGCTCCACCATGCCGGATGTGCCGCCTCGGTTAATCACCACGTCGTTCATCGCCAGCGCGTCAAACACACAATGCCCGTCACGCATGACCTTGCCATGAATCAGGCTGCGGTGGTCTTCCTCAAACTCGCCCATCAGCATGGGTTTGAGCACGCTTTGGTAGCCTTCAAGCGCGATATCTGTGATAAAGCCCAAGCGCCCTTGGTTGATGCCAATCAGCGGCACGCCATAGGGCGCCAGCTGACGGCCAATGCCCAGCATGGTGCCATCACCGCCCACCACCAAGCCTAAATCGCACTGTTCGCCAATGCCCTGCACATCCAGCATGGGGTGGTTTGTGATGCCTGATAACTGCGCGGTGGTTTGTTCCAGCACCACCTTGCAACCTAAATCGGTCAAAAACTGGGCAATATCTTCCAGCACACCGGCACTCGCGGCCAAGCCTGGCGCATGAATTTTGCCAATCAGGGCGACTTTTGAAAAATGAGATTGCAAGTTTGTCATCGATTTAGAGGTATGTACTAAATCACATCATACTAAAATGCCACCATGCTAGACGACAGAGCCAAGTTATTGTTGAAAGCGTTGGTTGAACGCTATATTGCCGACGGGCAGCCCATAGGCTCGCGCACCTTGTCGCGTGCCTCTGGCCTTGAGTTGTCACCCGCGACGATTCGCAATGTGATGTCCGATTTGGAAGAGCTGGGGCTGATTGCCAGCCCGCACACCTCGGCAGGGCGCATTCCAACCACACGCGGCTACAGGTTATTCGTTGACACCATGTTGACAGCGCAGCGCGAAACCTTTGCCCCGCAAATCTTGGCGGCTGAGCAGCCGAAAAAGGTGATTACCAACGCTGCGCATTTGCTTTCCAGCCTGTCACAGTTCGTCGGCGTGGTGATTGCGCCCAGGCGCACCTCGGTGTTCAGACACATCGAGTTTTTGAAATTGTCTGAAAAACGCTATTTGGTCATCATCGTCGCCCCCGATGGTGATGTGCAAAACCGGGTGATTTTTACCGAAGCTGATTTCTCGCAA
>JAYWCQ010000246.1:0-15701 GCA_043780435.1 Polaromonas sp. | reverse complement strand
GTGTACATGGGGTAGATGCACCAGGTGTCGCCCGTGTTGTGGTGGGTGGCGCGGCGGATGCGGTAGATGGCCGGGTCGCGCATGTTGATGTTGGGGCTGGCCATGTCGATCTTGGCACGCAGCACCATGGCGCCGTCTTCGTGTTTGCCGTCGCGCATTTCGCGAAAGCGGGCCAGGTTTTCGGCGGGTGTGCGGCTGCGGAACGGGCTGTTGACGCCGGGCTTGCCAAAGTCGCCGCGGTTGATGCGGATCTGCTCCACGGTTTGCTCGTCCACGTAGGCGTGGCCGGCCTCGATCAGGTATTCCGCCGCGCGATACATGAAGTCGAAGTAGTCGCTGGCCTGGTACTGATGGCTCGTGCCGTTGGCCTGCCAGTCAAAGCCCAGCCAGGTCACGGCGTCCAGGATGCTGTTGACGTACTCAACATCTTCCTTTTCGGGGTTGGTGTCGTCAAAGCGCAGGTGGCACACGCCACCGTAGTCGCGCGCCAGGCCAAAATTCAGGCAGATGCTTTTGGCGTGGCCGATGTGCAGGTAGCCGTTGGGCTCGGGCGGGAAGCGGGTGCGGATTGTGGCGGTATCCAGCTCTCCAGCGGCTTGGTGCGCGGCGTCGCCAGGGCTGCCAGCCCAGCGGCGGCTGGCGTAGGTGCCAGCGGCGAGGTCATGCTCGATGATCTGACGCAGGAAGTTGCTGGGTTTGACTACTTCTGAAGCGGAATTAACGGCCGAAGGGGATTTGTTGTCGGTTGAACTCATGCGATTGATTTTAGACGGTGGATAGTCTTTTAACGATGTAATTTGCGCGGTCTTCGTGGGCTTCGAATTTAGGGATGGGGATGCCGGTGCGCAGCCAGAGCAGCATTTCACGCGGGGTGCAAACGCGCATGCTGCCTACGCTGTAGAGCGACAGCACTTCTTTGTCGCCTGTGATGAAATAATCACAGCCTGCCAATTGCGCGTCAGCCAGAATCCAGCCGTCGTCTGCATCTTTGCAGGGCACAGTGGTGTAGGCGGGCGGGGCGAGGGTGTATTCGTCGCTGAAAGCGGTGATGGCGGCTTCGGTATCAAGGGCGGACCACTTGAACTTGGTTGGCAAGTGCTCTTTTAGCTCTAGCAAAACGCGCTGGCAGATGAAACAGATAGCGCGATCAAAAATATCAGGCTGTGTGTTTTTCAGGGCTTTCAGTAAATCAGCGCAAAGTCCGTTTGAAATAATCGCAGAAAGCAGCACGTCGGTGTCAAGAAAGACTTTCATCGTTGTATAGGATGAAAGCTACGAAACAAGCGCAAAAACATCTTCATCCGTCAAAATCCCCTGCGCCTGCGCCATGGGCACGCCTTTGGCACGCAGGGCTTCCAGCCGCGTCAAAAACACTTGCGACTTGATAGCTTCGCGCGCAATGTCGCTTCGTGATTTTCCGGTGGCTTTTGAAAGTTCGTTGAGTTGTTGGTCTAATTTGTCATCAATTCGCAGAGTTAGCATGGACATAGTGTTCTCCTAAATGAGCTTGTATGACATTGTAATACAAGCCAAATGAAAACGCAAGCTTACCTTTCGCAACAGACTTCACCTCTCGTTAACTGACTCATTGTCGGGCTAGCGCGTTGTAGGTATGTAAATCGTAAAAACCCAAGGAGAAATTCGATGAAAGCAACTTCAATTTACGCAAAAGTAGCAAAAATAGCAGCTTTTGCCGCTTTGGCGATGACTGCATTGGTCTCAACCACATCGCAAGCGCGGCCACATTACATGCAAGACGTGCAAGGTGGTGCTCAATTGGGCATCACGCCGCCGCAGCTGGTCATTCAAGCACCTCTGCCGCAAGTTTATGTCGCGCCTTCGGTGGTGCATCCACGCCACGCGGTGGTTGTTCCTGTGAACGCCCCTGTTTATGGGCCAAGGTATGTGCGGGATCGAATTTACTACATCAATGGTCGCGCTTATATGAATGGTCACCGCTATATTCGTGGTCATGCTTATGGGCACTACAAGGTGAAACATCCAAAACATCGTCATGACCGCCTTGACCGTTTTGACCGCCATGATGGTCGTCATGACCAAGGTCGTCATGGGGGGGCACGCCACTGATTGAGATTTGCGGTGTAAGAGCTTACACGCCCGATGCAACAGATATAGATTGTGGTTTTTCCTGGGCGGTGCTGCGACTCAGGCTTGAAGATGGTGTTCCACTTTAATCGCGCTACCGCGGATTTATAACTAAATTTAGTTGATGCAGTAATTCTGCAACAGACGGGCTTATGATGGGTATGCTTACATTTAATCACACCATTTAGGGAGCAACCTTGTTTAATTCATCCATTACCTTAAAACGTTTGGCCGTTTCGCTTGCCTGCTTCGCTGCTGGCTTGGCCACTGCGCAATCGCTCACCACGGCAACAAAATTGCCGGGCAAAGTGCATCTGCTTCCCGCTACGCTGGAAACCACGCAGTGGGGTTGGTTTGACAATTCGCAGGCACCGGTGCTGACGGTTGATTCTGGTGACACGGTGGTGATGGAAACCATGATGCACTCGCACAACCAGGTGGTGCCGGGCAGGACGATTGAAGATCTCAAGAAGCTGCGTACCGACAACCCCGGTCGTGGCCCGCATACCTTGACGGGTCCGATCTACGTCAACGGTGCTGAGCCGGGTGACGTGCTGAAGGTAAAGCTCAACCGCATTGTGCCGCGCGCCTACGGTGTCAACTTCAACGTGCCCGGTATGTTTGGCCAGTTTCCCAAAGACTTTCAAGATGGTCAGGTCAAATTCCTTTACCTGGATCTGGTTCGCAACGTGGCAGAGTTTCTGCCAGGCATTGAAATTCCATTGAAACCCTTCCCCGGCACGCTCGGTGTTGCGCGTGCAGCGCCTGGACGCTACAGCTCGGTGCCGCCAGGCGAGTACGGCGGCAATATGGACATTCGCGACTTTGTCGAGGGCACGACCTTGTTTGTGCCGGTACACGTGAAAGGCGCGCTGCTCTGGTCGGGTGACTCACACGCCGCGCAGGGCAACGGTGAAGTCAACCTGACCGCGATTGAGACGGCTTTCAAAGAGCTCAACGTGACGGTCGAAGTCATCAAAGGCAAGAAGCAGGACATGCCGCGCATCGAAACCGCTTCGCAATGGGTCACCATGGGCTTTGATGCTGATTTGAACAAAGCATGGGATGGCGCAAAAGCACAAACGCTGACCTACTTGGGTGAGCAGCGCGGCATCAACGCGAAAGCTGCCGAAGAAACAATGCTGAAAGTATCCGACTGCCGCATCTCGCAAGTGGTGAACATCAAGAAGGGAATTCACTGCATGAGCCCCAAGGATCTGAACGCGGTCAACAAGGAAATCAGGCCAACGGCTGAGACGGCTGAGATGTTTGTCTCTGTGGGCAATGATGCCGACATGAACAAGTCGATGGACGCAGCCTCGATGGGCATGATCAAACTTCTGCAAGAAAAGAAGGGTCTCAGCCGCCTGGATGCCTACGGCCTGGCCAGTGCCGCGATGGACTGCCGCGTCGGCGCGGTCAGTGATGCCAATAAGGCGGTGCACTGCGTGATGCCAAAAAATATGTGGGTTGCCAAGTAAGTCGTAGCCAAATGAGGGCGTAGTCATCACCAAGACTTGGCGACACATCAAGCCAGCCGCTCTTTTGAGCGGCTGGCTTTTTTGCGTGTTCGCAGGCTGTGCAAGCGCTGCACCCCTTGAAGTGGTCACCACCACGACGGATCTCAAGAGCCTGGTGGAAGTGGTAGGCGGTGAGGGCGTGCGCGTGACCGCGCTGGTGGCGGGGAGCAGCGATGCAGAAGACTATGTCGCCCGACCGCAAGATGTGCTGCACATAAAACGCGCGCAGGTTATCGTGCGGGTGGGGCTGGATTACGATTTATGGCTCGATGCACTGCTGAAAAAATCGGCCAACAGCCGAGTGCAGAAAGGCACACCCGGCTACGTGGATGCGTCGCAGGGCATGATGCTGCTGGACGTGCAACCGCGCGGCCTGAGCGACGCGGGGCACGGACATGGCATTGGCAATCCGCATTATTGGCTGGACCCTAAAAACGCCGAGCTGATGACGGGGCATATTTTGTTGGCCTTGGCCGATGCGGCGCCGCAGGACGCCAAGCGTTTCGAAGCACAACGCACGGCCTTTTTGGACCGCTTGAAGCAGCGTGAAGCGCAGTGGCTGCGGCGTGTGCAGCCGCTGCAAGGTCGCGCCTTGATTGCGTACCACAATAGCTGGCCTTACCTTGCGCGGCGGCTACAGCTCAATTTTGTCGGTGCGATTGAGCCGCGTCCTGGCGTAGCCCCACCGCCCGCGCACTTGGCGCGTTTGCTCGAGATTGCAAAAAAAGAACGCGTGGCGGGTATCGTGCTGGGTACGCGTGAACCACGGCGTGACGCAGAATTTTTGGCTAAAAAACTGGGTGTTCCCATTGTTGTGCTGGCAGAGTCGGTGGGTGCAACACCTGCTATCCAGCGCTATGAAGACCTGATGGAGTTCAATGTGACGGCACTTGAAACCCTCATGACCAAGACTGCCAAGTCTGCCAAGTCTGCCAAGTTTACCGAGTCTACCGAGGTACAGCGATGAGCGAATTTTTTGACCTGCTGGGCCCCGCAGTGGTCATGAGCATACTGCTGGTCGCCATTCACACCTTGTTTGGCTTGCATGTTTTGCGGCGCAATATTGTGTTCATCGATTTGGCTCTCGCACAAATGGCGGCGTTGGGTGCGACGGTCGCGTTCAGCCTGGGGCATGCGCCGCTGAGCGTGAGCAGCTATAGCTACGCGTTTGCCTTCGCACTGGGTGGTGCGGTGCTGCTGTCGGGGCTGCGGTTTTTGCCAAAACAACTTCCCCATGAAGCGCTGATCGGCATCCTGTACATCGTGGCCACCGCCACCACGATGCTCTTCATCGAAAAATCCCCGCAGGGTGCCGAGCATCTCAAGCAGCTTTTGACCGGCAATATCGTGACGGTGCAATACGAGGACGTGGTGCGCTTGCTGCCGCTGTATGCCGGAGTCGCAGTCATCGTCGTGCTGACAGCGTTGCGTGGCGGATTTCAGCGCGCGGGCCTGGTTGGCTGGTGCTTGGACCTTTTGTTCTACGCGCTGTTTGCGGCGGTGGTCACCAGCTCGGTGGCCATCGCGGGGGTGTTGCTGGTGTTTAGCTTTCTTATTGTCCCTGCGTGTATTGGCGTCTTGCTGGCAGGCGCGATGCCACGGCAATGGTTGCTCGGCGCGGCTTGTGGCAGCGTCGCTGGTGGGTGCGGGCTGGTGGCGGCCTATGCTTGGGATTTATCGGCAGGGGCGGCGCTGGTCTGTGCCTTTGGTGCGGTGCTGGTGCTGGTAGGTGCCCTCAAGTTTGGCTTGGCGAGCTATCGGCAAGGTAATGCTTCGCGCGTGCTGAATGCCACGGCTATCGTCATCGGCGTCCTGTTGGTTGCCTCAGGCGTGTGGAGTGGCGTAGCGCCGCGTGCAGATCAGCCGCTGTTAGACGGCACCGTGCGACTCTTCCCTGCGCTACAAAGTTGGACGATCAGCGAGGCCGAGCAGCGCGTGATCAGCGAATCACGCGTCTACGCCATCCGTTATCGCGACGAGGCCACGCGTCTCAATCGGATGGAGGCAGATGACCGTGTCAACGGCACACTCACCGACGAAAAGCTCGCCAAGATCGCATCGTTCATCAAGGCTTTCAATGAGATGCGCACTGGCGAAGAGTATGCGGCAGTCGAAACCCTGGCGCGCGCGCGCACGCGCACTCGGTGGTGGCTGTGCGCGGGGCAGGTGGTGTTGGGGATGCTGCTGCTGGCCGCCGTGTTCAACCGTCGCCATCGAAAAACGGCGGTCAGCCCAAGCATCTGCTAACGTGGGTCTGTAGGCTGGAGAGACTCCCATTGGCTCCATGATGGCAGAAGCCCAAGGGTATGACGCCGTGCTGGCTGTGGAAGGAAAGACCCCAGAAATGCGACGAAATGCCGGTTTTTTGGCGTGAGATGCAACCGGGCTATCTTTTTTTACTTTTTAACCTTAAAACTTTACCAATGCGATACACCCGCGATAGTTATATAGTACAGACGACTTCGTAGAATAGTGCTTATGAAGAAAATCAATTGGAAATTAACAGCAGTCGTTGTCGGCGTTTTAGCCTTGGCCGGCGGTGGTGTGTGGTGGTACACCCAAAAGCAAGCGTCTAGCGATGTGGAATACCGCACCAGCAAGATTGAGCGTGGCAATTTGCAGGCCAGTGTGTCTGCCAGCGGCGCGGTCAACCCTGTAACGCAAGTGTCGGTGGGTACGCAGGTGTCGGGTCAAATCAAAGAGCTGTATGTTGATTTCAATTCTGAGGTCAAAGCCGGCCAATTGATCGCGCTGATCGACCCTGAAACCTTTGAATACCGCGTGCGCTCCGCCCAAGCGGATTTGGACTCTACCCGCGCACAGGTCCTCACCGCGCAGGCGAATGTGGCTTCCAGCATCGCCCAAGTGTCGCGTGCCAAGCTTGATTTGACGGAGGCACAGCGCGATTTGGAGCGCCAACAAACTCTGGTCGATAAGCAGTTTGTGACCCAAAGCGTGGCCGACAAGGCGCGTGCTTTGGTGGGGAATTTAGGCGAGTCCGTCAAAGTGTCAGAAGCACAAATGGCGGTGACCAATGCGCAGGTGAAAAGTGCCCAAGCCAGCGTGGCACAGCGCGAATCGTCACTCGCGCAGGCGCGGATTGACCTGGCGCGTACCAAAATTACTTCACCAGTGAACGGCATTGTCATCAAACGCTCCATCGAAAAAGGCCAAACCGTAGCGGCCAGTTTGTCGTCGCCCGAGTTGTTTGTGATAGCCCAAAACCTGCAAGATATGCAGGTGGATGCGAGTATTGACGAAAGCGATGTCGGCAAGATTCGTACGGGGCAAAAAGCCACCTTCACCGTTGACGCCTTTGCGGGTCAAACTTTTGAAGGCGAAGTACGCCAAGTCCGCAAAGCCGCCCAAAATGTGGCGAATGTGGTGACTTACACGGCGGTGATTGGGTTCTCAAACAACGGCGGCCGATTGCTGCCAGGTATGACGGCGAATGTGCGCGTTATCACCGAAGCGCGTGAAAACGTGCTCAAAGTAGCCAATGCGGCGTTGCGGATGAAGATTGCGGGCATAGAACCTGCCGCTTTACCCGTCGCAGCTCCCGGTGTTGGCGGCGCAACGACGCCGGCTGCAACGCCACCTGCCGGCACGTCGGGTGATGCTAGGGGTTGGACTTGGCTGTCTGAAGCCGTGGCGCAGCAAGGTCCTGGTGGTGCTGGAGGAGGTGGTGGCGGCATGGCGGCGCAGCGCGAACGTCTCGTTGCCGAATTGCAACTCAGCGCTGAGCAGCAAACCAAGCTGGATGCGATCAGTACCGAACTGCGCCCCAAATTCATGGTCATGCGCGACATGAGCGAAGACGAGCGCCCCGCTGCGCGTGAAAAAGTCACCGCTGAGATGCGGCAAAAAATCATGGCGATGTTGACGGCTGAGCAAAAGCCGAAATACCAGCAACTGATAGCCGCGCAGCAGCAGGCTAGAGCTGCAGGAACTGCAAATCCGCCAGCAGCAGCCAATTCAGCATCAGCACCCTCCATGCCAAAAGCGGCAGCAGGTGGTTCGACTGCTGCAAATAGCGCTAAAAACGCTACTAATACAATAGCACCTCAGAAAGTAAATACGCCGGCTACAGGTCAAAAACAGGGTGAAAAACCCAGTTCAACTGCATCTGCAACGGCAGCGCCAGCCATGGATGCAGGCGCGGGCGGTGGCAACCCCGCCACGCAATTTCGCAATTTGATGGTCGCTCAGCTGGCACTGACCCCCGCTCAAATTGAAAAAGTAGATGCCATTTACGCTGATGCACGACCAAAGATGATGACTTTGCGCGAGCTGCCACCGGAAGAGCGTGGCAAAGCGCGGGAAAGAATAACAGCTGAAATCCGTGCCCAATTGCGCGACCAAATGACGCCTGAGCAACAACCGAAGTTTGATGCCTTGGTGGCCGCCTCAGCCAGCCGCCAAGTCACCCGTGGCAAGATCTACCTGATGGGCGCAGACGGCAAACCGAAGGCTTACAACGTGCGCTTGGGCATCACCGACGGCAGCAGCACCGAGCTGATTGTGACGCCCAATTCGCCTGATGCCGCTGAATTGGTGGTAGGTGCAGCCGTGATTGTTGGCACGGTGAACACGGGTGCAACGGCTGGTTCAAGTGGTTCCAGCAGTGCACGACCTGCTGGCGCGGCTGGTCCACGCATGCCGTTCTAATCAGCGGCCAAACATATGGAAAATCTCATCCAAGCCCGTGATTTGGTCAAAATCTACACCATGGGCGACCAAACCGTGCATGCGCTGCGCGGTGTGTCATTGGATATTGCCGAGGGCGATTTTGTCGCCATCATGGGCGCATCCGGCTCAGGTAAATCGACGCTGATGAATATTTTGGGTTGCCTCGATTTACCGACAACCGGTCATTACCATTTGGCGGGCGAAGCGGTCGAAGGGATGGCGCAAGACCAGCTGGCCTCCATTCGAAATCGGCGTATCGGCTTCGTGTTCCAGCAGTTCAACCTGCTGCCGCGCACCAGTGCCTTGGAAAATGTCGAGCTGCCCATGGTTTATGGGGGCGTCAAAGCGTCTGAGCGGCATGAGCGGGCGATGAAGGCGTTGACGCAAGTCGGTTTGGGAGAGCGTTTTCACCACACGCCGGCTGAGTTGTCGGGCGGCCAGCAGCAGCGTGTGGCCATCGCACGGGCTTTGGTGAACCAACCACAACTCATTCTGGCGGACGAGCCCACAGGCGCGTTGGATTCAGAAACCTCAGAAGACATCATGAACCTGCTCAACGAGTTGAATAAAACCGGCATGACGGTGGTGTTGGTGACGCACGAGGCGGATATTGCCGCTTGGGCACGGCGTAAGATTGTGTTCAAAGATGGGCATATTGTTGAAGATGTGGTGCAAAACGATATCCTGCGGATTGAAAATACCGTTCGGGCTGAGCCCTTCGATGGGCTCAGGACAGGCTCTGGCGCAGCCCTTCGACAAGCGCAGGGTGAACGGGGTGGAGAGTTAACGCTATGAACTTCCTCGCCGCCGTTCGTAGCGCCTTTCGCGCACTCGCCGCCAACACGCTGCGCAGCATTTTGACCATGCTGGGCATCATCATCGGCGTGGCAGCGGTTATCACCATGATTGCCGTCGGACGTGGCGCGACGGACCGTGTGCAAGAGCAAATGAAGGGCTTGGGTTCTAACATCATGCTGGTTATGCCTGGCGGTGTGACGCAGGGTGGTGTGCGGCTTGGTGCTTCGACGGGGCAAGGTTTGTCGGAGGACGATGCCAACGCCATCGCCCGTGATGTGCCCGAAGTCCAAGTTGCCGCACCCTCCATGCGTACCGGTGCGCAGGTGATTGCGGGCAACACCAATTGGAGCACCAGCATCATGGGCAGCACCAATGACTATTTGGAGGCCCGTGAATGGCCGCTGCAAAGTGGTCGTGCCTTTGAAGCTGCTGAAATTCAAGGCTCAGCCAAAGTTGCCATGATTGGGCAAACCGTGGCGACACAACTGTTTGGCGAATCTGATCCGCTGGACCAAGTCATCCGCGTTAAAAAAGTGCCCGTCACCATCATCGGCGTGTTGGGTAAAAAGGGGCAAAACTCATTGGGGCAAGACCAAGACGATATTGTGGTTGTGCCCATTTCTACCTACCGCAACCGCATTCAAGGCGGCAATGCAGGCAAGCTGAAACGCGTCGGCTCCATCAGCGTGAAGGTCAAAGAAGGCCAAAGCATGAAAATTGCCGAAGAAAACATCAAAGACCTGCTGCGCCAGCGCATGAAAGTGCAGCCCGGCGGCGATGAGCCTTTCACCATCCGCAATTTGACCGAAATTTTGCAAGCCCAAGAAGAATCCAGCAAAGTCATGACCCTGCTTTTGGCGGCTGTGGCAGGCATCAGCTTGGTGATCGGCGGCATCGGCATCATGAATATCATGCTGGTCAGCGTGACCGAGCGCACCCGTGAAATAGGCCTGCGCATGGCGGTCGGTGCGCGCGGCAAAGACATCTTGACCCAGTTTTTGATTGAAGCGGTCACGCTCAGTTTGATAGGTGGCGCGATTGGCGTGCTCATCGGTGCCATTGCGACCTGGGCTGTCGGCCAGTTCGCCGGCTGGCAAGTCAGCATGACGCTGGCATCGATTTTCTTGGCGACTGGGTTTTCAGCGTTTGTGGGGATATTTTTTGGCTTTTATCCGGCTAGAAAAGCGTCTAAGTTGCTGCCGATTCAAGCGCTAAGATATGAGTAACAGTGTGAATAAATGCTATAAATAATATAGCTTCTTAGGGAATTAATACGCCTGCTAGAGCCATATTTTAGTGCTTTTAATCCACTTTTGACAATACCCGTTCAATCTCTAATTTGCTAGCCAGTAGAGGTGCATCAAACAACTGGTCTATCAGCGCGGCTTCACGCTTTTTCACGGTTTCTAGAAAGAAAGCTGGGCCTTCTGGCTCACCTTTTTTGCTGGGTTTTTTCGGCGTCATCGCCGCAAAGGTGTCAAAACCCGATTCTAAAAAATGCTGCAGCGCTGCCATGCCCGCTAAGGATGCGGGTTTGCGCATCATCCTCAAAGCCATGCGCAAACCGGGGGTGCGGGTGAGGGTGACGAGTTCTTGTCCGACTGCGAGTGCGCGTGACAGCTGCGCATCGCGGTCAGCGCGTCTACCAACTTGGTACCATGCAGTGATGTAGCGTTCTGTGTCGTCACTGCGTTTTATATTAGTGAGCCAGCTTTGCGCCATCGCCAAGTCCAAATCTTCCGTCAAACTGTGCAATTGCGCCAACGACACGGCGGTTTGCACCACTTGCTTAGGGAACATGCGCTCCAGCGTGCCGGCGATGCGGGAGAATTGGGCATCGCGCTGGGAATAGTCATTTTCGCTGTACAGTTCTTCCAAGAAAAACTGGGTGGCGGGCTGGTATTGTGGGGTGTGCAGCAGGTCAAAATACGTGCCTGTGAAGCGTTGGGCTTGAAAGGCTTTGATCTCGCTCACCGCTTGTGCCAAACCAGGCGTTGCCGCCGCCACTTGGCGCAGTTGAGCTACTTTGTCGACGGCGGTTTGAATAGTTTGCTTGGCAGACATGTTTTTTAATGATTTCGGGATGATGACGAGAATGACTAATCAGCTTATTTTGAACGATCCAGTGGGTCGATTGTTGCAGCTTCTAAATCGGATGAAGGAGGCTGATGCCTCTAAACGCATCGTCATCGGTGTCGTCGGGTTGCCAGGTTCGGGCAAAAGCACGTTGGCGGCTAAGTTTGTCGATGCAGTGAATCAGCAAACTGGTTCGCCCACAGCGGTGGCACTCAGTATGGATGGCTTTCACCTCAGCAAAGCGGCTTTAGCGCAATTTTCTGAACCCGCAGCAGCACTCGCCCGACGTGGCTCGCCGTGGACATTTGACCCTGCTGGTTTGGCGATTAAATTACAGCAATTGCAAAATAATCCTGCTGAATCAACCACTTTGCCAGATTTTCAACATGGCGTGGGCGACCCCGTGACAGATGCAATCTGTATTAATCCAGGGGTAAAGCTCATCATCGTGGAAGGTTTGTACCTGCTGCACCGCGAGCATGGCTGGAATTTGAACGGTTTGTTGGACGAATGCTGGTATCTGGACACACCTATGAACGTGGCGATGGAACGGCTGGTCAAGCGGCACATGGCTTCTTGGGGTTTTAGCCGAGAGCAGGCGCTGGCCAGGCTGGTAATGAATGACCGTTTGAATGCAGATATCGTGCAGCAAAGCCGTGCGCGAGCTGATTATTTGGTTGAGTAGGTGGTCAGGCCGTTTAGTTTTTTTGCACACCAGCAGCCAGTTGAATAATATTGTGTCGCATCATTTTCAGGTAAGTCGAGCCAGGCTTATCGGAATTTGACAATGCATCCGCATACAAGGGTTCACCTAGAGTGACGCCTGTATCGGTGGCTAGCTGCTTGAGTAACTTGGAGTTGCTCATATTTTCGATAAATACAGCCTTTATTTTTTCAGCTTTAATTTGACGAATAAGCTTGCCGACTTGTCGTGCGCTGGGCTCTGATTCAGTTGAAATGCCTTGCGGCGCAAGGAAGGCTATTTGATATTGCGCCGCAAAATGACCGAAAGCGTCGTGCGAAGTGATGACTTTACGTTTGTTTTTTGGTATCGCGTCAAATTGTGACTTCGCCCAATCATCTAACTTATTCAGTTCTGCAATGTATGCTTCGCTATTCGACTTGAAAAGGTTTGCGCCTTCCGAGTCTAATTTGGAGAGTGCAGTTGTTATGTTCTGTACATAAACTACCACATGGCTTGGGTTTTGCCACGCGTGCGGATCTATTTCAGGCTTGTCTCCCACTTTTTCGGGTGGCATTCTCAGGGGTTTTAGGTTTTGCGTTGCCGTCAAAACAATACCTTTGTAAGCGGTAGACTTGATCATTTTCTGCATCCACGGCTCAAAACCTAGTCCGTTCACAACCAGTAATTTAGATTGAAGCAGGTTTTTTGCGTCTTGCGGCTTAGGTTCAAAAATATGTGCGTCTTGATCAGCACCAACGAGATTGATGACATTGACGCGCTCGCCACCTACAACTTGTACCAAATCGCCCAAAATGCTGAAGCTTGTCATGACCGCTAATTTGTCTGCTGCATAGCTTAAGCTGAGAGGGCTTATAAAGGCATAGATTGATAGTGAGATAAATAGTTGTTTGAACCAAAATAAGATGTTTTTCATGCGTTTTACTAAGGTTGTGGGCGGGTTAATGGAAAGTTTTGGGGAGATTGCAGGGAGGTCAGGGGTGAGTTTTAGGCGATGCGATGGTTTCTATCGGCGTGCAGTTTGAGCCAGCCTCCAGGCGACATGAGTAGCGAGACAACGTACAAAGCGCCTGCGCAGGCGATGATGGTCGGGCCTGAGGGGGTGTCAAGGTGATATGACAGCAGCAGACCGATGTAACCTGATGCCACAGCTTGCAAGCTGGCGTTTAGCAACTGCTTGGGCAGCGTGTCATGCCACAGACGTGCAGAAACAGCAGGCAGCATCATTAATCCAACGGCCATCAGCGTGCCTAAGGTCTGAAAGCCTGCAACAAGATTCATCACCACCAACATCAAAAACACTTGCTGCCAAAGCCAGACATGTTTGCCAGATACACTGATAAACACAGGATCAAAGCTTTCTAAAACCAAGCCACGGTACAAAGCCGCCAGCACCAATAAACTGACGCTGGCAACGCCGGCTACGAGGTATACGCCAGATGTATCAACGCCCAAAGCACTGCCAAACAAAATGTGCAGTAAATCAAGCTGTGTACCTTGCTTAGAGATGAGTGTCACACCAATTGCCAACGCGATTAAGTACATGGCTGATAGGCTTGCATCTTCTTTGATAGCAGTAGAGCGACTAATAACGCCGGCTAACGCTGCAACTGCTATGCCAGAAAGCATGCCGCCCACGGTCATTGCAGTTAAAGACAGCCCAAACAGCATGAACCCAATGGCAACGCCCGGAAGCACCGCATGGCTTAGCGCATCCCCCAGAAGACTCATGCGTCGAATCGTTAAAAAGACGCCTAGCGGCGCAGCGCTCAAGGAAAGTGCCACAGTAGACACCAAAGCTCTGCGCATGAAAGCAAATTCTATGAAAGGCGCAAACAATGCTTGTTGGAGTGCCTCAAAAATGGCATTCATTATGTCGCCACCGTCGTATCGATGGTGCACAGATCTGCTAGATCGTCCCATGCTTCTGCCATGGCGCGCGCTTTACAGTGATTATCTGGGGTGAGTACGTCAGCTGTGCGCCCCCATGCAACCACCTCACGCGCTAGAAGCAGCGTGTCTGGGAAGAAGGTACGTACCTGAGCCTCGTCATGCAAAACTGCAATTACCGTGCGTTTTTGTCGATGCCATTTTTCAACAATCTGAAGCAGAGCGGCACATGTTTTGCTGTCAATCGCGTTGAAGGGTTCATCAAGCAAAATCAGTTGCGCGTCCTGTACTAACATTCTTGCAAACATGACACGCTGAAACTGTCCGCTGGACAGGCTACCAATAGCTCGCCGCTCAAAACCTTCCAACCCAACCGTTCGAATGGCTATTTGCGCTCGCAGCTGATGTGATTCATTCAAGGCTACAAATGCGCCTAACTTGTGCCAGAAACCATGCAAAACGCAATCTTCTACGGTGATGGGGTAACTACGATCTACCTCTGCGAGTTGGGGCAGGTAGGCTATTTGCTCGGGCGATGTCGCTATGCAGATGCTTCCACCTGATTTGGGCTCTAAACCCATGATGCTTTTCAACAGGGTACTTTTTCCAGAGCCGTTCGGCCCAATCACCGCACATAGCGAGCCAGCCGCAAAATTGCCGCTGATATGGTGTAAAGCTGGATGCTGACCATAGCTGACAGTAAGATTGTTAATCGAAATCACGCATTGACCCCGCCCGTAGCCCAAACAACAGCAAACCATAAACAAGCGAGTACCGGCAAAACGGCTAAAACCCGCAGCCATGCAGGCCAAGCTAGGTAGCTGTGCGATTTCAAAATGCGGTAGAGTTTTGGCGCGGACATGTAGGTTGAACTTAAAAAAGACGGAATTGCCAAGTGAGATTTGCAGAATTGAGTCATAATGCAACTCGATTGCAGTAAATTATAACGCAACTTAGTTGCATTAATTGATGTTTCAATAAAATTCTTCACTAAAAATAGACACATGCTGGCTAAAAATTTGAAGCAAGACCCTATCGACGCTTTGTTGTCCGCGCACGGGTTACGCCGCACTGGAGCGGCACGGCTTGTTTTAGGATGGCTATTAGCGCACCCGGAAACCAGTTATACCCACGCACAGTTACTGTTGGCGTTAGAGGGCGACGACACACAGGCTCAGGATCGTATGAGCTTAGACCGCGTCACTTTGTATCGGTTGATTGATCGGCTCACGCAAGTCGGTTTATTGCTATGTCGGGTAGATGCTAGCCGCGTTCGACGCTATCAAGCTATGCCAGCTAGCGTGCATGCAATCCCCCATTTTGAGTGCCAAAGCTGCCATAGAGACCAGCCTTTAAGCGGCGCATTGCTGGCAAATGCTGAGGATATTGAAGTCGCTACCCAAACAGCGTTGAAAGCGTTGAAAGCTTTGGGTTACCAAGGCTTGAGTATGGATTTTGCAGTTCGGGGAGTCTGCGCTGATTGTTCCACGACACCTTCTTTTACGACTCAGATTGCAGTCGCATGATTTTGACTCGTCAGCTGACCTACGCATACTCAAAAGATACTGAGCTTGCCTTTCCAGATGTCGATCTAGCCCAAGGCGACACACTGGTGCTACGTGGCAACTCTGGCTCAGGTAAATCAACCTGGCTGGCGCTTTTGGCGGGGCTACTAACGCCGCAGCAAGGCGAATTAACCGTGGCAGCGCAGCGCTTGAACGGTTTGTCAAACACCGCTCGCGACGCTTGGCGGGCGAACAATTTGGGTTTTTTGCCGCAAAAACTGCATTTGAGCGAGGCTTTGACGGTGGCTGAGAACCTGCAATTGGCCTATTTCGCAGCGGGTTTGCCGCTGAACTCAGCCGCAAAAACACACATTGAAAGCACGTTGATGGCGCTGGGCGTGGCAGCGTTTGCAA